>JBJKPV010000261.1:0-8503 GCA_046706015.1 Allostellaceae bacterium
GCCTTCATCTTCGCGCGCCACCTTCGGCTCGAGCCCGGCGCGATCGCGCTGGTCGGCGCCGCAACCCTCATGCTGCTCGAGAATCTGGCGCATCATCGCGAGACGCACACGGCACGCGTCGTCGGCACCTATGGCGATGTCGACTGGATCACGATCTTCTTCTTCGTCGGGCTCTTCATCGTGGTGCATGGCTTCGAGGTGACGGGTGCGCTCGACGTCGTCGCGCAAAAAATGCTCGCCACGTTCCACGGCAATCTCGCGATCACGGCCTCGGCGATCCTGTGGTCGGCGGCGTTCCTTTCCGCCATCATCGACAATATTCCGTTCGTCGCCGCCATGATTCCGCTAATCAAGCTGTTGGCGCCGGCCTTTGGCGGCCAGGACGCGTTGCTGCCGCTGTGGTGGGCGCTGTCTTTGGGCGCGTGCCTTGGCGGCAACGGCACGCTCATCGGCGCCTCGGCCAATCTCACGGTCGCGGGCTTCGCCCAGCGCAACGGCGTTCCCTTCAATTTCTTGACTTATACGAAATTCGCGGCCCCTCTCACCCTGGTGAGCGTGGCGATCGCTCAGATATATCTCTGGATCCGGTTTTTCTAAGGGGATCGGCGTGGCGCCATACTAGACGGCGTAGCCCTTGGCGCGGCCGGCCAGCCCGTCATAGAGATCGAGCATGCGCTGGCGCCAGGCATAGATCGGGTCGTCCGCCGCGAGCAGTTGGAAATCACTGATGCAGCGGCACCATTGAAAGCCGCCGAAGACGGCATAGTCCGCGTAGAGCGGCGTCTCGCCGCCGAGGAATTTCTGGCCCTTCAGGACCAGGCGCAGCGGCAGAAGCCCGTCGCGAAAGGATTTGACCTTCGCCTCCCGGTCGGCACTTGCTTCTTCGAGCGTCTGGCCCAGCCGCTCCTCGCGGCTCTTGCGGAAATAGCCTTGATCCTTTGCATGAAGATGCTTCCAGATGTCGAGCACCACGAAGCGCAGCATCGCGGTTTGGAGGAATCCGTCGGCCCAGCTCGCGTGGAAGCGCGACAACGCCTTGCCCGAAGGTCCGCCGAAGAGCGACGGCCGGTCGGGATAGGCGGTCTCGAGATAATCGGCGATCGCCCAGGAATCGTTCACCCAGCGCGCGCCATCGACGAGCACGGGCACGCGGCCCTGGTTGCTGAAGGCGATCACATCCTTCTCGGTGAACCGCCAGGGAACCGTCTCAACCGCCAGCCCCTTATGGGCGAGCGCCAAGCGGATGCGCCAGCAATAGGGACTGAAGCGGCGGTCGTCCTCGGCGCCGGCGAGGTCATAGAGTTTCAGCATGGCGCTCAGCCCCAATAGCGCCCGGTCGCGCCGATCGCGACGACGACCAGCCCAAGCGCGAGATTGAATTCAACGATGCGGCGGATCTGGTTGAGCTGAGCGGCGGCGGCGGTGAAATCGGCGCCATCGACGGCGCGGCGGAAGCGCTGCCACGGCGCGAAATAAAGATGGCCGAAGGCCAGCATCATGACGATGCCGAGCCCTTCCATGATCTGCACGTGGAGTCCGTCGACGCCCTTCCCCTGCATGGCGAGGCCGCTCGCCAGCAGGAGGATGACGGCAACCCAGACCCAGACGAAGAACTTATCGAAGATGCGCCCCCACAGGCCGAGGCGCACCGGCGCGTCGAGCGATGCAACCGAAGGGCGTACCATCTGATGCGCGAAAAACATGCCGCCGACCCAGACTACGGCGGAAAGAATGTGAAGCAACAGCAACAGCTCGATCATCATAATCCCTCTGCGTGCCGCCCCGTCGCCGGAGCGGTGTTGGCGCGGCTCGTTCGGCCGGGATCAGGCGGCGATCAATTCCCGTTCGAGCACGACGGAAGAGGTTAGCACCCTTCCGCTCGACCCGGCCTCGGGCAGCGCCAAGTTGAGATAGCGGACGTTATAGGCGTCGATCGTGCCGCAGAGTTCATTGTAGACCGGGCCGTCGCGGCGCGTTGCCAGGATGCGCGCACGCAGCATGAGTGCGTATTCCGTGTCGGGCCGGGACAACACGTTCAGGCCCTCGACTGTCTCCGGATCGAATCCTAAATCCGTGCCGACGCAATGGGAGACGACGTCGTTGCCGGTGACGCCGAAAAGGCTGCTCGTGGTGAAGGCCCCCATCGCCGCCGCCATGCGGACGAGCTGTCGTGGCTGCTCGCGATAGACTTGCAACAGCGTGCCGAGCCGAGGATCCGTGACGCGATCGAGCGGCAGGGGCCGCACGCTCCAGGGACGCCGCGGGACGCGTACGATGAACGCGACTTTGGCGATGGCGGCGGCGGCGGCGTGCGCGTTCGCGTGATAGGCGTCGACCCAACGTCCATCCATCAGGATGCTGCGCCGCAGCTGCTCGACTTGGTCCGCGCGGTCCTCGAGCCAGTCGCAGATCCGTTCCGCGGCCAGCGGCGCGACGCGCCTTCCGTCATGCCGGATCGAAACCCAGCCATCGGTGCGCTGGGTCACGGCGATCCAACCCAGGACGCGCATCGCATAAGCCGAGACGTCGCCGCTGACCCCAGGCAAGTGCAACGCGTTGCGCGCATAGGCCGCATGACCCTGCGGTGCCGGAGCCAACTCGCCATCAGCGGTGAACCAGACGCAACTCTCCCGGCTCACTGCGACGCCGCGATCGGCATTGGCGAACGCGCTGCGGATGAGCGCGAGAACGGATGTCGCCATGTCGTCGGAGAGCGTGGTCGCGGGCACGAACTCGGCGAAGATCTCGGACAGGAACTCGCGGTCGCCGCGCGCGAAGAAGAACGCGGCGAGGCCGTAGAGGTCCTCGGCGAGGACGCGCGTCTCGCCCCGCCACCAGCGCGCGACGGTGTTCTCGGATCGTCCGATTGCCGCCGCGATCTGCTTCAGATGCAGACCGGCGTGAGGATAGAGCCGCCGTCGCAGGGCATCGCGAAAACGCGTCTGAAAATCGTCGGCCACGAACTCAACCCAGTTCTGTCTGTCGAGACACCAACTCTGGAGGCCCGGACAAGGTAATAGTCCCTCATTAACGGAATGCCTGCAAGCGCGGCAAATCGGGGGCCGCGATCGTTAATCGGCGTCAAGGAGTGCGCAGCGTGGAACGAAACAGTCGACAGCAAGCCTGGTACGTGGCGCGACATCTCAAGGCGCTTTCGGGCAATCTCGCCAAACTCGGCTTTTTCGAAGCCTCGCTCCTTGTCGGCGCGGCCGCGATATCGGTCGGCGATGCCGTCGTGAAATCCGGAGGTTCGGCGACGGCGGCGTCGGCCTTGGATGGACCGCTCGTCCTCACGCAAGACGCCGCCCTACATGGCTAGGAAGGCCGGCCAGCGGGCGCTTGTGCATCCGGCGCCCCACCCGGAGCCGCATCTCGCCGATCCTCGTCTGCATAAGCTCTACACTTATTGGGACAGGGAACGCGGGGCACGTTCTCTCCCCGCGCGAACCGACATCGATCCGGCCGAGTTGCGCTTTGTTTTGGGACACCTCCTCCTCTTGGACGTGCTGCGCAATCCTTTGCAGTTTCGTGTCCGACTTCAGGGCACCGAGCTCGAATGGTGGATAGGCGGAAGCATCACCGGCCAGACCCTCGAGAATCTCCCCTCACCCTCCTTGCGCGAAACCGCTTATGAGCTTCTCTCGGCGACCGTGGAGTCGCGCGCGCCGGTCCACCGCATCGGCGAGGAAATTGTCGCCGATCTGCCGCGGCGGTACGAGGCGCTTCTCCTGCCGCTGGCGCGCGACGGCCGCAACGTGAACATGGTGTTGGTCGGCGTGCTCTGTCGCGACGAGCATCTGCGCTCATGACGACGGCCTTCGATCCCGCCGCGGCACCGGAACCGAGGCTTCCCTCGGTTCCGCCCGCCCGCGGGCGATTTCCAAGAATTTAGAGTATTGCAACCGATGCACGTCTTGTGCGAATTCGGCGCTCCTCCGCGCGGGCCCCGAGCGAGAGCCGTACCACCTGGGGCCCGGAGGTTCGGATGTCATGAGAAACGTTAACGCCCTCGTCAGCGATCTCGACTTCTTCGCTGCCGATTTCATCGACTACCTCGATGCGTTCAATCCCGAGGATTTTCTCCCGCTCGACCGCATCCAGATGGCGGGCACAGCGATCATTCCGCCGCTCTTGCGCGCGCTCGAGGAGAACGGCCTACAGGCGGTCATCGGCCACGACCTCGACATGGTGTCGAAGCTTCATCGCGCCAGCAATGGGCGGATGAAGCGGATCATTCAGACCAACGATCCGCATTATCATCCGCATGCCTCGCCAGACAACACCGTCGTCCTCGCCCTCCTCCAGGACGGCGTGCCCAAGGGCTGCATCGCCTCGCGCCTCATCTGGTGCGAGGAGACGCTGGCACAGGAGATGGAGAACGGTCGTTTCTGGGTCGAGAAGCCCGCGACGATGTGGACGCCGGACGATCGCTGCATCGTTCGCGCGCCGATGGCCAAGCGAATTCGGTCCGCCTATGTCGTCTTCTCCGGCTCGATCTTCCTGGCGCAGCATGTCACGGGCGGCAACACGCTCGCGGCGATGCTCCGCCTTCATGCGCTCTGGCTCGTCTGCCATTGGCGCTGGTCCTGGCTGATCGGGATCACCGAAGGAGCGCTCGCGCGTCGGCATCTCTTCGATGTCTACGGCCTGCCGTCGATGGAGCTCGGCATTTGGCGCACCCGCCCCGGCGAGGGGAACGAGCTCCACAAATACGAATTCTCATCGATCGATCGCGAGACCGCGATGGAATCCTGGGTCCGGCCGGAGACCGGAAACCTCGCCCGTCCGATGGGCCGGCCGGACATTGCCATTCTCCCCGTCGAGGGACATCGGATGGAGGTCGAGGCCTAAGCCGGAAGAGGCCAACGGCGCGGGACGGCCGGAGCGATCAGCCGGCCGTCGGCCCCGACGGCGCCTCGTCCCCAGGGACCGGCCAAGCCAAGGCGGCCGCGAGCCCGCTTGCGCCGCAAGCGACCACGTAATAGCTCGGCGCCAGCGGATCATGCGTCGCCTTGATCAGCCAGGTGACGACGAACGGCGCCAATCCGCCGAAAAGCGCGACCCCGAAATTATAGGCAATCGCTAAGCCGGTTGCGCGCGCACGCACCGGGAACATCTCGCTCAAGGCGGCGTTGAACGGGCCGCCGCCGATCGCGAAGAGGAGCCCGAACGCGAACTCGACCAGCGCGAGCGCGCCAGCGCCGTGATGATGCTGGAGCCACACGAAGCAGGGATAGGGCGCGAGCACCAGGCCGGCGGTCGAGATGACAAGCAGCGGCTTGCGCCCGATCGCGTCCGAGAGCAGCCCGCTCACGGGACAGAGTGCGGCCACTGTGAGGCCAGCCACCACCGGCGCGATGAAGGCGTCGCTCTCGCTGAGGCCGATGACGCGGACGGCGTAGATCGGCATGAAGACGAAAAGGACATAGAGCGCGGCGCTGCCGCCGATGACGAGGCCAAGGCCGATCACCAGCCGGCTCTTGAACGCGGTCAGCGCCTCCACCAGCGGCGCCGGCGCCAAATGGTGACGCGCCCGATCCTCGATGAAGGGTCGAGGCTCCTCGAGTCGCACGCGCAGGTAATAGCCGATCGGCCCGATCAAGAGGCCCAGGAGGAACGGGATACGCCAGCCCCAGGCGGCGAATGGCTCGAGCGCG
Organism: Allostellaceae bacterium; assembly: GCA_046706015.1. Classification (GTDB taxonomy): domain Bacteria; phylum Pseudomonadota; class Alphaproteobacteria; order ATCC43930; family CGMCC-115725; genus CAIKMD01. The sequence continues at coordinate 5,658 of JBJKPV010000261.1, forward strand.
CTCAGCCGCGCAGCGAAGGATCCGGCAATCCCCGACAACAAGATTGCGGCGCCTTGCCCCGAGATCTGCCACGCGCCGAAGAAGCCGCGGCGATGACGCGGCGCGGCCTCGACCAGATAGGCCGTGGCGCTGGCGAACTCGCCGCCCGCCGCGAAGCCTTGCAGCAGGCGGCTCAGTGCGATCGTCAACGGCGCGGCGAGGCCGATCGAGGCGTAGCTCGGGACGAAGGCGATCATCGCGGTGCCGATCGTCATCATCGCGATGACGAGCACCAGAACGTTACGTCGCCCCCAACGATCCGCCATCTGCGCAAGAATGACGCCGCCAACGGGCCGCACGAAGAAGGCGCTGCCGAAGACGGCGAGCGAGCGCAGCAGCGAGGTCCAAGCGGATTCGGAAGGAAAGAACAAGGTGCCGATGGTGCCGGCGAAAAAGCCGTAGAGCGCGAAGTCGTACCACTCCAGCGCATTGCCGATCACCACCGCGCTGATCGTCGCCAGCGTCGGCTTCGTCTCACCATTCCCGGTCATGATTAGTCCTCAAAGTGCGTGCGCAACCTTGCCTTTAGATCGGGTGGCAGCGTGTCGATTGTTTCGGCCAACGACGCGAGCCGGTGGCGCAACGCATAGACCTGGTCGAGCAGATTGAGCACGACCGGCATGGCCTCTTCGTCGATCATGAGCTCGTCGCGCAGCTCGACAATGAGATGGACGCGGGCGACGTCGATCTCGGTAAAGACATAGCCGCCGCCGCTTCGTTCGGGCCGTACCCATCGCGCCTCGATCCAACGTTCGAGCACGGCGGCATCGAGCCCCGTAACCGTTCGCACCAGCGTCTCGAAGGCGATCACGGCGTCATCCCCCGGCGCGGATCATAGGGATGCTTCTCGGTCCATTGCTTGACCAAGGCAGCGAGCTCGGGATCGACCTTGTCGGGCAGCATCAGCTTCAGCGTGACCAGGCAGTCGCCGCGTCCGGCCACGCCCTTGCCGCGCAGCCGCAAGATCGTGCCCGTGTTGGAGCCCGGCGGGATCGTCATCGCCACCGCGCCCGACGGCGTCGGCACCGTGACCTTGCCGCCCTCAACCGCCTCGGCGAGCGTCACCGGCAAATCGAGCCTGATATCGTCGCCGTCGCGACGGAAGATCGGATGCGGTGCGATGTGGATCTCGATCAGCGCGTCGCCGCTGGGGGCGCCGCCCAATCCCGGATCGCCCTGGCCGGCGAGGCGAAGAACTTGCCCATCGCGCACGCCCGGCGGGATCGAAACGTCGAGGCTCTTTCCTGGCGCGAGCTCGAGCCGCTGGCGCGCGCCGTTGATGGCATCGAGGAACGCGACCGAGAGGCTGTAATGCCGATCACCGCCGCGCATGCGGAAGCTCGCGCCACCGCCCGGGCCCTGGCCGCGGCTGAAGAAGGCGAAGAGATCATCGAGATCCTCGGGCGCCATGCCTTCGGTCGAGCGATATTTGGCGCCTGGCGCGCCTTGGGCGTAATCGTGATAGGCATAGGCGCGCGGGCGCTCGGCCCCGCTCTCGTCGATCTCGCCGCGGTCGTAGCGGCCGCGCTTCTCCTTATCCGAGAGGATATCGTAGGCCGCGGAAATCTCCTTGAAGCGCGCCTCGGCCTGCTTGTTGCCGGGGTTGAGGTCCGGATGGTGCTTCTTGGCGAGCGCGCGATAGGCGCGCCGGATCTCGTCATCCGTCGCCTCTTTCTTGACGCCCAGCACGTCGTAGGGATTTCGCGCCGCCATGGTGTCATCCATATAGAGGCTTTGCCGGCCGGCCCCAAGCCTTCGTTGCCGGACCGGCAGGCGTCCGGTATGCTTTCACCGCTCATTGGGGAGTAGCCGCCCGGAACCACCCGGGCCGTGCGTCAACATGCTTGCCAGCGGCTCTTCAGGGTCGCGAACATGGCGCACGGAGCAGTCGCCGTCGGGCCGTTTGGTCTTCCGTGGCGGCCGAGCTTGGCGAGACCGACGGGATGCTTCCTTCGCGCCGATCCGAGGGAGGCGAACCGTGGTCTCTCACCGCTCGGCCGAAAGTCCCCCTTGGAAACCTTCCTCGTCTCCGTTTTCAGCATTGCAATCGCCGAGATGGGCGACCGCACGCAGCTGCTGTCGCTCGCGCTGGCTGCGCGCTATCGCAAGCCTTGGCCGATCATACTCGGCATCCTGATCGCGACCGTCGCCAATCATTCGATCGCCGGGCTGCTCGGTGCGTGGTTCGGGCGCCTGCTCACGCCCAATGTGCTCGATCTGACGGTCGGCGTCAGCATGATCGCGATGGCGCTTTGGGTGCTGCGCGCCGACACGCTCAAGGGCGCCACCGAGGTCAGCGACCGCAACGCCTTCCTCGCAACCTTGGTCACCTTCTTCATCGCCGAGATCGGTGACAAGACTCAGATCGCCACCTTGGCGCTGGCGGCGGCCTATCCCGACCTTTTCGCCGTTGTCGCAGGGACCACCGCAGGGATGCTCATTGCCAACGTGCCGGCGGTGTTTCTCGGCGACGCGCTCTCGGGCCGGCTACCGATCCGCCAGATGAACTACATCGCGGCTCTGTTCTTCGCCGCGCTCGGCGTCGTCTTCATCGCGCGCCTCTTGCTATGAGCGCGACGAGGCGTGGCGCTCGACCCAGCCGGCGAAGGCCTGCATGTATTTGGTGAGAAAATCGCGCGTTCCCGGAATCGCAATCGCGCCCGAGGCGTCGAACAGCTTGCCGGCGCCCCCGATATAGGCTTCGGGCTGGGGCATCGCCGGGACGTTGAGGAAGACGAGCGACTGCCGCAAATGGTGATTGGCGCCAAAGGCGCCGATGGCGCCGGGCGACACGCTGATGACGGCGC
>JBJKPV010000262.1:0-7510 GCA_046706015.1 Allostellaceae bacterium
GGATGTTCCTGATCGAGATCGGCTCGGGCCTCGCAGCCGGCTCCTCCGCGCTCCAAGAGCTCGTCGAAGCGCTCGATGCCCGACGCTGCGCGCGTCTTCAGCGGCCCGGGCGAGAGCGCATGGACGCGGATGCGCTTCGGCCCGAGCTCGGCGGCCAGATAACGCACGGTGCTTTCGAGCGCGGCCTTGACCGGACCCATCAGATTGTACTCCTCGACGACTTTTTCCGAGCCGTAAAAGGTGACAGTCAGCAGACACCCGCCATCTGTCATCAGCGGCTCCGCGAGATGCGCCATGCGGATGAAGGAATGACACGACACACCCATCGCCATCGCGAACCCCGCTTGTGAACAGTCGGTGATACGGCTGTGAAGATCCTCCTTCGGCGCGTAGGCGATCGAGTGCAGGACGAAATCGAGCCGGCCCCAGCGATCGCGAATCTGCATGAAGACGCCTTCGAGCTGGCCGGGCTCGCGCACATCGCATGGCACGACGATCGGCGCCGCGAGGCGTTCGGCCAGCGGGCGAACATAAGGCTCGGCCTTGGCGTTGAGATAGGTGACGGCGAGCTCGGCACCGGCACGGCGCAGAACCTCGGCGCAGCCATAGGCGATGCTGGCGGCATTGGCAATGCCGACGATCAGGCCCTTCTTGCCTTGGAGCAACACGCTGGCCTCCTTGGGTTCAAGCGCGGCGGCGCCTTGTTTTGGACTTGCAAATGGTGCCGCGCGTTCGACGTGCCAATACTATCACGGACGAGTGCGGCTCCGGGCGTTGATCGAGATCAAGCGAGGGATGAAGCTTTTGTCATGTTGTCTGGAAAAACGATTGAGCGCGCTACGCATGCCACTTTTTTATGCGGTTTTGACTGGGCGGATGGCGAGAACGATCCATATTTAATCGATGCCGAGTTGTTGCGACGACGATTGCACGGCGCCAAACGATGTGCCCGATCGCGCGCGCTGGCGGCGGGCGCTGTGGATCGCGCTCGCCGTCAACACGGGGATGTTCCTGATCGAGATCGGCTCGGGCCTCGCAGCCGGCTCCTCCGCGCTCCAAGCCGATGCGCTCGATTTCCTCGGCGATGCCGCCAATTACGCGCTCAGCCTCGGCGTCAGCGGCATGGCGCTTTCCTGGCGCGCCCGCGCCGCCCTGACCAAGGGCGCGACGCTCCTGCTCTTCGGCCTCGGGATTCTCGGCGGCACGCTGTGGCATCTCTATCGGGGCGCGCCGCCCGAGCCCGCGGTGATGGGCGTGGTCGCGTGCGTCGCGCTGTGCGCCAATGGCGGCGTCGCGGCGATGCTGCGTGGCTTCCGCCATGGCGATGCGAACCGGCGCTCGGTCTGGATCTGCGCGCGCAACGATGCGATCGGCAATGTCGCCGTGCTGCTCGCGGCCGCGGGCGTGTTCGGAACCGGCTCGATCTGGCCGGATACGATCGTTGCCCTGATCCTCGCGGGCTTGGGCATCAGCGGCGGCTGGCAGATCCTGCGCCACGCGCACAGAGAGCTGCACGCCGGGCCGGCCACGCTCGCCCCGCGCCTCTAGCGGCGCATTACTTCCTTCGATGATCGTCGAATAATCGTTGACACGGCGCCGCAGCGTCTTATTTAATACGACATTCGTCGAATGATCGGAGGATTTGGTGGATACGGGGCAAACCATCGCGGCGCTGAGCGCGCTCGCCCATGAGCATCGGCTCGCCATCTACCGCATGCTGGTCGAGGCCGGACCCGCGGGGATGTCGGCCGGCATCATCGCCGAACGGCTCGGCGTGCCGCCCTCCTCGCTCCCTTTCCATACCCAGGCGCTGGTACGGGCGGGGCTTGCGACCCAACGCCGGCTCAGCCGTCAACTGATCTACGCCGCCGATTTTACCGCGATGAACACGCTGGTCTCCTACCTCACCGAGAATTGCTGCGGCGGCGAGGCCGTCTGCGGCCCGGTCTGCGCGCCGGCACGGCCCGCTGCGGCGGCAAAGAGCGCCGGCCGCAAGCGGAGGACCGCATGACGCAGGCGCCCTCCTCGACGGGTCGGTCGGACGATGAGTCGGCGGGGCCGATCCGCAACGTGCTCTTCCTCTGCACCGGCAATTCCGCGCGCAGCATTCTCGCCGAATCGATCCTCAATCACTGGGGCAGGGCCCGCTTCAAGGCGTGGAGCGCGGGCTCTCACCCCAAGGGCGCCGTCAATCCGCTCGCGATCGCGCTGCTCGAGCAAATGCGGTTGCCGACCGAGGGCTTGCGGTCCAAGAGCTGGGCGGAATTCGCCACGCCCGATGCGCCGCACATGCATTATGTCTTCACCGTCTGCGATGCGGCTGCCGGCGAAGTCTGCCCGATCTGGCCGGGGCATCCAATCACCGCGCATTGGAGCGTGCCCGACCCGGCCGCCGTCGAAGGACCGGAGGCCGAGCGCATGGTCGCCTTTCGCGACGCCTTCCGCATGCTCGAGCGGCGCATCCAGCTCTTCCTCGCGCTTCGCCATGGCGAACTGAGCCGGGCAGAGGCCGAACGCCGGGTGGAGGATATCGGCCGATTGGGCGGAGACACGGAGCGCAACGCCTCATGAGCGAAATCTCCGCAGCCGCGGCAAAGCCTGCGAGGCTCGGGCTCTTCGAGCGCTGGCTCACCCTTTGGGTCGCGCTCTGCATCATCGCCGGCATTCTTTTCGGCCAAGCCGCGCCCTCGCTCTTTCACGCAATCGGCGATGCGACAATCGCGCAGGTGAACCTCCCGGTTGCGCTGCTCATCTGGCTGATGATCGTGCCGATGCTGCTCAAGGTCGATCCCGCCGCGCTGCGCGAGGTCGGCGCGCATTGGCGCGGCATGGCGGCAACACTCGGAGTCAATTGGCTGGTGAAGCCGTTCTCGATGGCCCTGCTCGGCTGGCTCTTCATCGGCGGCCTGTTCCGTCCTTACCTTCCGCCGAGCCAGATCGACAGCTACATCGCCGGCCTGATCCTGCTCGCCGCCGCGCCCTGTACCGCGATGGTGTTCGTATGGTCGAACCTGGTCGAGGGCGAACCGCATTTCACCTTGAGCCAAGTCGCGCTCAACGATGCGATCATGGTCGTGGCCTTCGCGCCGATCGTCGGCCTGTTGCTGGGCCTCTCCTCGATCGCCGTGCCGTGGCGTACGCTTGTGCTCTCGGTCGCGCTCTACATCATCGTGCCCGTGGTGATCGCGCAATCCTGGCGCGCGGCACAGCTGCGCAGCGGCGGCAAGGCCGCGCTCGAGCGCAACCTCAAGGCGTTGCGCCCGCTATCCCTTGGCGCGCTCTTGCTCACCTTGGTCCTGCTCTTCGGCCTGCAAGGCGACCAGATCGCGCGCCAACCCCTCGTCATCCTCCTCCTCGCCGTGCCAATCATCGTCCAAGTCTATTTCAACGCCGGCCTCGCCTATTGGCTCGACCGCCGCCTTGGCGTCGCCTGGTGCGTCGCCGGTCCCTCGGCCTTGATCGGCGCCAGCAATTTCTTCGAGCTCGCGGTTGCGACCGCGATCGCGCTGTTCGGTTTTCAGTCGGGCGCGGCGCTGGCGACCATCGTGGGCGTCCTCGTCGAGGTACCTGTCATGCTCTCCGTCGTCTCGATCCTGCGCGCCACCCGTGGCTGGTACGAGCGCGGTAGCGAGACCAGAGCTGCGCATCCGAGCAGCGCGACGGCGCGCGCTTTACGGGGGAAGGCCGCTCCCTAGCCAGCGTTCGTTCGACACCAGCGAAAACGAAGGCGCGGCCCCGCCCCGAGCGCGATCAGCTACCCCGCGGGCCGGCCTTCCGCGCCGGACCCTCTCCCCTATACTATTGGAGATATCCGCGCTCTTGCCCGAGGCTGCCATTCCGACATCCGCTTTCCATCCCGCGGTCGCGACCTGGTTCGCAAGCCATTTCCCGGCGCCGACGGCCGCGCAGGAAGCGGCTTGGCCCGCGATTCAGCAGGGCCGGGATGTGCTGATCGCCGCGCCGACCGGCTCGGGCAAGACGCTTGCCGCCTTCCTTGCCGCGATCGACGCGCTGATCCGCCAAGGCCTCGAGGGGCGGCTCGCGGACGAAACGCAGATCGTCTATGTCTCGCCGCTGAAGGCGCTCTCGAACGACATTGAGAAGAATCTCGCAATCCCGCTGGCCGGCATTGGCGAGATATTGCGCGCGCAAGGGCTGCCGGATGTCGAGATCCGCACCTGGGTGCGCACCGGCGACACGCCGCAAGGCGAGCGCGAGCGCATGCGCCGCCGCCCGCCGCATATCGTCGTCACCACGCCGGAATCGCTCTACATCCTGCTCGGCTCCGATTCGGGCCGTGCGATGTTGGCGACCACGCGCACGGTCATTATCGACGAGATCCATGCACTGGCGCCGAACAAGCGCGGCGTGCATCTGGCGCTCACGCTCGAGCGGCTCGACGCGCTGTGCGGAAGGCGCCTGCCGCGCATCGGCTTGTCTGCGACGCAAAAGCCGATCGAGGAGGTGGCGCGTTTCCTCAGCGGCGCGGCCGTGCCGCCCGATCGCTGCGATATCATCGACACGGGCCATCGCCGCGAACGCGATCTCGCCATCGAGCTGCCGCCCTCGCCGCTTGAAGCGGTGATGTCGGGCGAGGTCTGGGAACAGGTCTACGCCCGGCTGGCGCAGCTCATCGAGGCGCACCGCACGACACTGATCTTCGTCAACACGCGCCGCATGGTGGAGCGAGTGACGCGGCAGCTGTCGGAACGCATCGGCAGCGACCACGTCGCCGCGCACCACGGCAGCCTCGCCAAGGAGAAGCGGCTCGACGCCGAGCAACGGCTGAAGCATGGCCAGCTCAAAGCATTGGTCGCGACCGCCTCGCTCGAGCTCGGCATCGATATCGGCGAGGTCGATCTGGTTTGCCAGATCGGCTCGCCGCGCTCGATTGCGAGCTTCCTGCAGCGCGTCGGGCGTTCGGGGCATGCGGTCGACGGCACCCCCAAGGGCCGCTTGTTCCCGTTGTCGCGCGACGAGCTCGTCGAATGCGCGGCCTTGCTCGACAGCATTGGTCGCGGCGAGCTCGACCGGCTGACGATCCCCGCGCGACCGCTCGATGTCGTGGCGCAGCAGATCGTCGCCGAGGTCGCGGCCAAGGAATGGTCCGAAGACGCGCTCTACGCGCTGATCCGCCGCACCTGGCCTTATCGCGATCTCGCACGGGCCGATTTCGACGCGGTGGTGGCGATGCTGGCCGAGGGCTTTACCACGCGGCGCGGCCGGCGCGGCGCGCTGATCCATCACGATGCGATCAACCATCGGCTGCGCGGGCGGCGCGGTGCGCGGCTGACCGCGCTGACCTCGGGCGGCACGATCCCGAACACCGCCGATTATCAGGTTCTCCTGGAGCCGGAAAACCAGATCATCGGCACCGTGAACGAGGATTTCGCGGTCGAGAGCCTCGCCGGCGATATCTTTCAGCTCGGCAACAACGCCTATCGCATTCTGCGCATCGAGCGCGGCGTCGTGCGCGTGGCGGATGCCGAAGGCCTGGCGCCCAATATTCCGTTCTGGTTGGGCGAGGCGCCGGGACGCAGCGACGAGCTGTCGCAATCGGTCTCGCGCTTGCGCGCCGACATTGCCGCGCGTCTCGGGGCGGCGCCCAAAAGCGACGATCTGCGGCACTGGTTGGCCGAAGCGCGCGGTCTCGCCGAGCCAGCCGCGGTTCAGCTCGCCGACTATCTGGCCGCTTCCCATGCCGCGCTCGGCACCTTGCCGACACAGGAAACACTTGTCTTCGAGCGCTTCTTCGACGAAGCCGGCGGCATGCAGTTCGTCATTCATTCCCCCTATGGCAGCCGCATCAACCGTGCCTGGGGTTTGGCCTTGCGCAAGCGCTTTTGCCGCAAATTCAATTTCGAGCTGCAGGCGGCTGCGACCGAGGATCACATCGCGCTCTCGCTCACGGCCGCGCACAGCTTCGAGCTGGCCGAAGCCGCGCATTATCTCAATTCCGCCAGCGTGCGCACGATCCTGGTCCAGGCCATGCTCGACGCGCCCATGTTCATCACGCGCTGGCGCTGGGTCGCCGGTGTGTCCTTGGCGCTGCCGCGCTTCCGCGGCGGCCAGAAGGTGCCACCGCAATTGGCGCGCATGGATGCCGAGGATCTCGTCGGCGCGGTCTTTCCCGATCAGATCGCCTGCGTCGAGAATCTGGTCGGCGATCGCGAGATTCCCGACCATCCGCTAGTCAATCAGACGGTCGATGATTGCCTCAACGAGGCGATGGACATCGCGGGGCTGGAGCGGCTGCTGAAGGCGCTCGAGGTCGGCACCATTCGCGTGGTGGCGCGCGATCTCACCGAGCCCTCGCCCTTGGCGCTCGAAGCCATGACCGCAAAGCCTTATGCCTTTCTCGACGATGCGCCGCTGGAGGAACGCCGCACCCAAGCGGTGATGGCGCGCCGCTGGCTCGCGCCCGAGACCGCGGCAGAGATCGGCCGGCTCGATGCCGAGGCGGTGGCGCGGGTCAAGGCTGAGACCTGGCCCGACGCCCAGAACGCCGACGAACTCCATGATTCGCTCGTGTGGCTGGGCTTTATGACCGAGGCCGAAATCGGCGCTGAGCCGCTTTGGATGGCATGGTTCGATCAGCTTGCGCGCCACAAGCGCGTAACGCGGCTGATCCTCCCGCACGCAACGCTCTACCTCGCCGCCGAACGCCTGGCGCAGTTCCAGGCGCTTTGGCCCGCGGCCACGCTCGACCCCAAAATTGCGCCGCCAGCAAGAGAAGCCGAGCCGCCGTGGTGGGCGGAGGCGGCGCTCGTTGAAATTCTGCGCGGCCGGCTCGAAGGGCTGGGGCCGGTGACGCGCGAGGCGCTCGGCGGTCCGCTCGGCTTGCCCGACGCCGACGTCACTGCCGCGCTTGCGGCGCTCGAAAGCGAAGGCTTTGCCTTGCGCGGCCGTTTCTCGCCGGGGACGAATGGCGAGGAATGGTGCGAGCGACGGCTACTCGCGCGGATTCACCGTTACACGGTGAAGCGCCTGCGCGCCGAGATCGAGCCGGTCGCGGCGCGCGATTTCTTGCGCTTTCTCTGCCAGTGGCAACGCGTCGAGCCCGAGACGCGCATGGAAGGGCCCGACGCGGTCGAAGCCGTGCTCGGACAGCTCGAAGGGTTCGAGGCGCCGGCCGGCGCCTGGGAGAGCGAGATCCTACCCGCGCGCGTCGTTGGTTACGAGCCAGCCTGGCTCGACGACCTCTGCCTCTCCGGACGCGTCGCGTGGATGAGGCTCGCGCCGCGCAACGGACAGGCGAAAGAGAGCGAGCGCGCGGCGGCACCCTTGCGAACGACGCCGATCACCCTGCTCACGCGCCGCCACGCCACGCACTGGTTGTCGCTTTCACCCGTCACGGACACGGCGCGTCCCGGCACGCGGGCCCAAGCCGTGCTCGACTATATCCGTGCGCATGGCGCGTCCTTTTTCGACGAGCTGGTCGATGGCACCGGCCTGCTTCGTCCCGAAGCCGAGGACGCGCTCGCCGAGCTGGTCGCGCTCGGCATCGTCA
>JBJKPV010000263.1:0-5574 GCA_046706015.1 Allostellaceae bacterium
TGGTCGCCAACGCGCCCGACGCGGATAGCGGTCCGGCGATGCCGCCGGGCGGGGGTATGGGCGGCATGGGGGGCATGGGTTTCTGAGCAGCCCGCTAGCATTGCGGTTGAACATGTGATCGCCGGGCCCGCCGATCCGTTTCGGCGGGCGGCGGGGGTTCGTTGCATAGGGGGCGGACACATACCGCGACAGCGCGCGGGGCCGCGACGCCGCCGATGTCGCGATCGGCAACACCTTCGGCCCCAATACCTTGCTCGGCTTCAAGGTCGCGACCGAGGAGGTCTAGGAGCGCTTTCCGCCGAAGTGGAAGCCGGTTCGGCGCGGAAAACGCGACAAAGCCGACGAATCGAGAGCGCCCGGCGCGCTTAGCGCGCGTCGACGCGACGCGCCTCAGCGGGGACGAAGCGTTTCGTGTCGACGACGACGGAAAGCGCCAGCGTCTTGCTCTCCGTTGCATCTCCCACCGACACGAGGCGTGCATGCTCGATGCCGTCACGGCTGGTGAAGACAGCGGTCAGGATCCAAACGGCGTTGCGAAACGGCGTCCCGACATCGCGATAGCGATCTCCGATCTGCGGCTGTTTGAGCGCCATGAACACCTAGCTTTCGGCGGTGGGCTGGCGCACGGGGTTCATGCGCGGCTGCTCGCGGGGTCGCAACACGGCCAGGCGCGCCTCCGCCTCGGCGATCAGATCCAGCGTCTTCGCGCGCGTCACCGCGTCCAAATTCAAGCTCAACGACCGGCGGTACCGGTCGATATCGAGACGCGTAATACCCGGATCTTCCATCGTCACCATCCCCTTGTCGATCGCGCGCGTACCGTCCGCCGCTTCAGGTGAGATCGCTTTCCATAGCAACGCGCTGATGCCCATCCTTGAGCGATTTGATCCGGTATTGGAGGATCCCGTGCTCGATCGGCAGCGTACGGAGGATCTCGAACCGGCCGAGCGGCGTCAGACGCAGATCGCTTGGAACGAACTCGACCATCCGGCCGACCTTGAATTTATGGCTTTGCATGGTTTTTACCTCACGATCTCAGGGCGGTTCGCCTATGCCGGCATGGCGACAGCGCCGCAAATGGCGGGCGGGAGAGAAAGCGCGTCGCTCGCGGGCGCAGCGTGCGCGCGATTCGCCACGGCGAAAAAAATCAGCCCCGCGAGCAGGACGAGGATCAGAACGAGCCCGAGCCGAGACGCCGCTGGAACCTTGCCTCGTCTCAGCGTGCGCGGCACCACGGGCAGAACGGGCAGAACGCGCTTGCGCGGCAGAAGCTCGACCAGCCGGGCGGCGATCGCGCCGGTCTCGGACCGTGGCCAGTTTCCGTTCGGCAGCTCGGCGATCATCGACGTCAGGAACTGCACCGCCGCTTGCCGCGGCAATTGGGCAAGGCGCGCCGCTTCCTGCCACGGATCCGTGCCGAGCCTGGCAAAGGCCGAGAGCACGGTGACGACCGCATTGTTGCTCTCGTCGCCGATCGGCGCGAACAAGAATTCGTTGAATTCCGACGTAAGCGGCGAGTAGGCAGGTGCCGGCGTCGCCGCTTCGTCGCCCATGGATCACCTATAGATGCGGTAAAGCGCGCAAGCGGCGACCGGCGCGATGAGCAAGGCAGGAACGAGGATCGGCGGGACAATCCACGAGATCATGCGGCGCGCCCTCGCTCATTAGGCGGGAGTGCGCGTCCCTCTCTGTCGCAGGTGCCCGGGTCTGGAATCGTGCCTGCGATGCGTGGTATATGGGGACGATCGCCGCCGCTTGCAAGGCGGCACGCCCCCGTCGCCCGTCAGCGGGACAACGCGGGACGAGTCTTTGCCGGTTCCCTGATTGGGGTAGGGGCTGCGCTCGACGCGAAAAACGATCAATTCGCGCGCCTCGTCGACGGCGTAAGTACCGAAGCAGGACAGCATGCCATGCGCGGCGAAGATGCGCGATGCGCGCGAAATCGCGGCGTTTCGCGCTCGTAAGCGAGCAGCCTCCGGCTACGCCAGATCGAGCTCGGACCACAGCCGCATGATCTGTTCCGGCCGGACGACGATCTCGTCGTCCGGCATCTTGATGATGCGGATCGCCAATGTGCCGCGCGGGGCTGCGCGCCGGGCCTCGTAAAGGGCGTTGCGCAAGCTTGGGACGTTGTGCCGGATTTCATCGGCGAGGTAGATGTCCCACAAGCCGCCCTCGTCAAGGATCGACAAGAGGTCGTTGTCCTGCATCGGGACTCCCTTCAACCGCGAAGTGTAGTCCTTAATTCGTGGCAAAAGGGATTTATGTTTCCGGGCGCCCAGCAAGGTCACGGGAGGCGCTCTCCCACCGAAGGATCGGCTTGGGCAGGTGAGCGCGCGCGCTAATCCGCTTCGAATTGATAAAAGCGCGCGAATTTCATCAGCGGTTCATCCGACATGCAGAAGAGCTGCGCGTCGCGCGTCGCCTTCAGCTCGAACTTGGTCCAGTTCGGGACGGCGAAGATGTCGCCGCGCTGCCACGCGAAACGTTCGGCGCCGGCGATGGTCTCGCCGCTGCCCTCGACGACGCAGAACACGCGATTGGTCGTCGAGCGTTGCCGCCGCGTCTTGGCGCCCGTGGCGAGCCGTTCCATCGTCAGCTTCATTGTCGGCATGCTCGGCGCTTCGAGGGTGATGCGCGGGCCGTGGAAGCCTTCATTGTCGGCGATCGCCTTGTCGAGCCGGCGCGCGATCTCGTCGCGCGGGAAGCGATAGGGCGAGGTCGTCACCGCTTTCGGATTGTCATCGAAGCGGACGGGATTGTCCTCGTAGAACATGGTCTCGAGCCCGCGCACCAGCGGCACGTCGAGTCCGTCGAACCAATAGGCGGGCTCATCGCCGTCATGCCCGTGCTCGTGCCAGGACCAGCCCGGGGTCAGCACGACGTCGCCGGTTTCCATCGGCGTCTTCTCGCCGTCGACGGTCGAGTAGGCGCCGTGCGCATCGATGATGACGCGGAGCGCATGCGCGGTGTGGCGATGCGACGGCGCCTTCTCGCCCGGCAGGATCATCTGATAGGCGGCGACCAGCGACTTGGTCGTCATCACGCCCGCTTTCGTGCCCATGGCGCCGGGAACGGGATTGCACATCACGAGATTGCGCCGGTCGGCCAGCGACACGTCGATCAGCCGGCCGGCGGCATCGAGCATCGCCTGGCACAAATCGTAGCGCCAATGCGCCGGCACATAGTCCGATTGCTGCTTGCCGGCGGGCGCGGTCTCGTCGCGCCGCAGCCAGCCCGGCGTGGTGTTGATCTTGCCGGTCTCGCCATAAAGCACATCGAGGTCCGGCACATTGCGGATCGCCTCGATCCGGTCGCGCATCGCACCCTCTGCCATCGCTTCCTCCTTTTAAATTTAGATGCGCAGCATGTCGGCCGGCGTCTTGCCCGGCGGCAGCTCCGGCCGCTGGCGCAAGGTCTCGAACGTCTCGCCGGCGCGGTGGCGCCGCAGCAATTCCTCGGGATCGTACAACACGCCGATCGGATTGTTGCGGAAGCTGTCGGAGCGCATATAGGCCTTGGCCTCCGCCATCGAGGCGAAGGCGTCGACCTGAAGCTCGACGCTGTTGCCGTCGGGGTCGCGGTAATACATCGAGATCGTCACGCCATGATGGATCGGCCAATAGGGCTCGATCCCCCGCCGCTTCAGCCGCTCATAGGTGCGCAGCAGATCGTCGAGGCTGCGATAGGTGAACGCGATATGGTGGAGGCCGACCTGCGGTCCGGCGGCGCGCGGCGGTAGATCGGGCATGCCGACGAAGGCGATGCGATGATGCTCGTCGTCATAGGAAAGAAAGCAGAGCATCGGATCCTCGACCGTGACGGTGGCTTGGAGCACCGTCTCGTACCAGTCGCGCATCCGCGCCAGATCGCGCGTGAGCAGCACCAGATGCGCGAGCTTCGCCGGCGACACGGTCTGCGCAACCGCTTGCGTTCCCTCCATGACCTGTCCTCCCTTGATCAGCGCCGCCTTCCTCGCCGCAAGCGGCGGCGATACGCCAAGCGCCGGACGAGGATGATGCGCCCGCCGCGCCCCTCGGGCAAGCGCCCCATGCCACGTACCCCGAGCGACAACCTCCGCCGCCTCCCCATCGCCGAGCGATTGCCACCGCTTGCCCTCCCGGATTACCCTTCCCGCCGGGGAGTGACGCAGGAGGAAACGGCAATGTCCGATCAATTCGAGGAAATCGTCCGCACCGGACCGGGCACGCCAATGGGCGAGCTGATGCGGCAATATTGGATTCCGGCAGCACCCTCGCGCGAGCTGGTGGCCGACGCGGCGCCGACGCGGATCCTGCTTCTGGGCGAGAAGCTGATCGCGTTCCGCGATTCATCCGGCCGGGTCGGCGTGATGGACCAGCGCTGTCCGCATCGCTGCGCCTCGCTGTTCTTGGGCCGCAACGAGGAGAACGGGCTGCGCTGCGTCTATCACGGCTGGAAATACGACGTCGAAGGCAACTGCGTCGATCAGGCCAATCTGCCGCCGCGCCAGCAATTCAAGGACCGGATCAAGGCCAAGGCTTATCTCACCGCCGAGCGCGCGGGCGTCGTCTGGGTGTTCATGGGCGATCCGGCGAAGGCGCCGGCGCTTCCGCCCTTCGAGGCCTGCCTCGTGCCCGAGGAGCGGACGAAGCTTCGCTTCGTGCAGCGGCATTGCAATTGGCTTCAAGCGGTCGAGGGCGATCTCGACACCTCGCATGTCGGCCTTCTTCATTTCGGCGCGGCGCAGCCGACGAAGTTGCTCGACAAGAGCCATCAGGACATCGTCGTCAACCGCGCGCCCGAATACAAAGTCAGTGAGACCGCCTTTGGCCTCACCTATGGCGCGCATCGGCCGTCCCCGACCGTGCCGGGAGGCACTTATTGGCGGCTCGCGCATTTCCTCTTCCCGTTCTGGATCATGCCGCCGGTGGCGAGCCTTACCGACAATGTGATGGTGCGCGCGTTCGTGCCGATGGACGACGAGCATTGCATGTTCGTCGGCTTCGAATCGAAGAGCTATATGCATGAGACCGATATCCCCGGCTTGCCGGGCGCGCATATCAACGACGCGCTGCGCCCCAACGAGACCGGTTGGTTCGGCCGCTATCGCCTGGTCCAGGACGAGGACAATGATTACGAGATCGACCGCGCGCTACAGCGCACCAAGAGCTATACCGGCATCAGCGGCATCCACACGCAAGACCAGGCCGTGACCGAGAGCATGGGGCCGATCGTCGATCGCAGCTTCGAGAATCTCGCCTCCTCCGACATCGCGGTGGCGCGCAACCGGCGCATGCTCTTGAACATTTTGCGCGCTTTCAAGGAAGGCAAGCGCCCGCCCGCCGCCGACAATCCCGCGCTCTATGGCACGGTGCGCGGCGGCTATTACACCACGACGAGGCCGGGCGACTGGCTCGAGCTTCACGCCGAAGAGCTGGCCAAGCTGCGCGAGGCCGAACGCGCGCCGGCGTAAGTAAGAAGGGCGCTTCGCCTCAGGCCGTGCCCTTCTGGCGCGGGCAGGTATCGATGCCGAGCAGCGTGTAGAGCGGGCACCAGCGCAGCAGCGCGGTGCCGAGCGGCACGATGCCGATC
>JBJKPV010000264.1:0-4482 GCA_046706015.1 Allostellaceae bacterium
CGGGCGGGACACTTCCTCTCGACAACTTTTCCCAAGCGACATTCCAAGAGATGACGGCAAACGGCGTGAGCCCGGCTCTGTCGCTGTCGGCAAACGGCCTCGTGATGTATGACCCATGGGGCCAGAACTCGAACCCGTCCGCTCCCTCTGGAGCGTGGTTCACGGCGTGCTGGGGAAGCGGCACGACCCTGACGCCTTGCTATGCTGAATCGTTTATCGGCTCCACGGCACCATCTGCCCCGGCACCGACGGACTCGCTGACCGCAAGCCCGACCAAGATTACCGCGGGACAATCATCCACGCTGAGTTGGAGCTCGACCGACGCCACCTCTTGCGCCGGCGGAAACTTCACCGCCTCGGATACATCGGGCTCCGCCGTCGTCTATCCGACTGCCACGACAACCTATTCCGTCAGCTGCACCGGCGCTGGCGGGTCCGTCACGGCGCAGGTGACCGTCCATGTCGGCAGTTCGGCGACCTCGCCGAGCACGACGCATGGAAACGGCAAAAAGAAATAGGTAGCGAAGCAGGCTTCGATCACGCGGCCGGGCCTATAGCCACCGGCCTTGATCGACGGTCAAGACAAAACGACGGCGCGATCCATCGGATCGCGCCGTCGCCGTTTTGCGTCGTCTTGGCAGCGCTTAGAGCGAATTGCGCCGGCGCCACCAGAAGCCCAGCGCGAGGAGCGCAGTGCCGAACAGCGCCAGCGTGCTCGGTTCAGGCACGTTGACCGGCGGGCCGCCGCAAGCAACCGGGCCTCCAACCACGCAGGACGTAATGTTCGTTCCGTCGTCCGGTCCTGTGCCGTATTGGAAATAGACACCGGTGATGTCGGAGAGCAAAAAAGTCGAATTAGCCGCAAGAAGGATGTCGATCGTGACCGAGTTTTCGACGTAGGTATCCTTTTTCAAGGCGCTTAGCGTGAGATCGGTTCCCGTGCCGACGAGGCCGAATGCCTGTCCGTCAAGCGGAACGCTCGGCGACGGATTGCAATTGGCGCTACCGCACAAATTACCCGCGCCGGTGCCGACGCCCCAGCCTGAACTCGCGACACCACCCGTGAGGTAGGCCCACTCCTGCCCGAGATTCGTCGTGTCGATCGTTCCGTTCGAGACAAGCGAACTTCCGGCGGTCAGGGCGATCGTTCCCGCTGAACTTGGCAAAGACGTCGCGGGAGCAGGCGCGCTGCCGGCCGGCAAAATCCCCAAATTTGTCAGAACGCTGGCGCCTGAAGTCGCAACGTTGTTGTTCGTCAGCACGATTTGGAATGTGTTTCCGGTCAGCGAAAAATCAACCGTCGCGGACAGCGCGCTGCCATCCGTCGCGGTGCCTGTAGCCGTGAAGATGAGATTCGCCTTGGCGGGAGACGCTATCGCCGTCGCCACCGCTAAGGCGCCAACAAGACCCAAAAACCGCCCGTACATGCGAGTATCCGTCCTTCCCAACTGCCCGACTGCGCCGCCGGCCCTTTTTGCGTGCCGCTTTTGTCCGACGGCCACAGCTATGTCACAGTAGCTCAAGCAAAAAATGCGCCACGAATCGGAAAATATGAAAAACCAGATACTTAGGCGCGGTTCGATCTCGCGATCATCCTAAGGTTGTAAATTCCTCCGACGCTTCTGTAAGCCCCCGTGACGGCCCTGCACCCACCGTTCGCGCAGACCCGAGTCTTTCACCTAGAGTCTTGTTATGGTTAACGAAAACTGAATTTATTCGTGGACTCCGCGGCGCCGATCAGCTTTTAATCTTCCGTTAGCGATGTGATTGGGCGAGCGCGCGGAGCGATGTCGGAACAGTTTGTGCGGTTGGGTGGGCAGGCACTTGCGGCGATCCTGGGCGGGCCGGGTGTCTTCTATGTTTGGTACAGCTTCTATGCCCCGCCCGAGGCGGCGAGCGCGGTCGTCCTGCTCGGCGGCGCTTGCGCCATCAGCCTGATGCTTTATCCGGAATCGCGACCCCATCACGAAGGCATCGCGAGCGCGATGCGCTGGCTGGCGCGCCACCTCGATCGGCTCAAAGCGCGATTCTGAAATTTCCGACGTCGACGGACATCGGCGCGAGTTCGCCGCTCGCCGCTTTCAGCGCATGTCGCGATCGACCGGGCGCCAAGCGAGCGCCGTGCGCTCCATCCTCTCGACGATCATGTTGATCACGAGCACCAGGCCGGTGGCGACAACGATGCCGGCGAAGACGCCGACCGTATCGGAGAGCTCGCGCGCGTGCTCGATGTAATAGCCGACCCCCTGGGTCGAGACGAGAAACTCGCCGACGATGCAGGCGCCGACCGCGTGCGGGGCGGCGATCTTCAGCCCCGCATAAAAGAAGGGCTGCAGAGACTTCCAGATGACCTCGCGCGCGATCTTGGATTCGCTCGCGCCCATAACGCGCGCCATGTTGACGAGGCGGCGGTCGACGGCGCGGATGCCGGCGAAGGTGTTGTAGAAGATGATGTAGAATACCATCAGCACGACGATCACCACCTTGGGCAGATCGTCGATGCCGAACCACAGGATGAGCCAGGGCGCGAGCGCGTATTTGGGGATGCCTTGCGACCAGAAGACGTAAGGCTGGACCGCCTCGGTGACGCGGGGCGACAGGCGCAGCAGGAACGGGAAACCGAGGCCCAGGACGGTGGCGATGACGAAGCCGATCGCCGACACTTTGAGCGTCGCCCAGATGTCCCAGAACATCTCGCCGCTCAAGACCATGTCATAGAGCCGGTCGAGCACGGCGAGCGGCGGTGCGAAAAAGAGAATACCGAAGGCGTTGGCACCCCATTGCCAGGCGAGGATCAGCAGGGCGGCGAAAGCGCACCGTCCCAGCAGAATCACGGTCCGCTGCGAGAGAAATGGCGGAGAGGGTGTCGATACGACCTGTTCGGCGATGGTCATTGGATCTCCGCCCTGATGGATTCGTAGACCGAGGCAAAGCCTTCGAGCGCGAAAATGTCCTTGACGTTGCGCGGACGCTTGAAGGGGATGAGATGCTCGGACGCGATCCGCGTCGGCTGCTTCGTGAGCACGAGCGTGCGGTCGGCCAGCGCGATCGCCTCGGCGATGTCGTGGGTCACGAAGATGATCGTCTTGCGTCCCATCTCCCACAAGCGGAGCAGGTCTTCCTGCAGCTGCACGCGGGTCTGAGCGTCGACCGCGGCGAAGGGCTCGTCCATCAGGATGACCGGCGGATCGTAGACGAGGGTGCGAATGAGCGAGGTACGCTTGCGCATGCCGCCCGACAGCTCATGCGGATAATAGCGCTCGTAGCCGGTGAGCCCGACGGCCTTGATCAGGGTCTCGGCATGCGCGCGAGTCTTGTCGTCGAGCCTTCCCTGGACCTCGAGCGGGAACAGCACGTTGTCGATCGTGGTGCGCCAGGGCAGAAGATTGTCGTCCTGCGTGACGTAGCCGATGCGGCGATCGAGACCCGGGCGAAGCGCCTTGGGATCGCAGACGCCGATCGTGTCGCCGGCGAAGAGAATCTCGCCGCTGCTCGCGACATCGACCTGCGCGATCATGTTGAGGAGGGTCGACTTGCCCGAGCCCGACGGCCCGATCAGGGTGAGGAATTCGCCCTCCTTCACCGAGAAAGTCAGGTCGCGGATGACCCATGGCATGGGCTCGCGCCCCTGGCGGGAGGGAAAACGCTTGGCGAGATTGCGTACTTCAAGAAGCGGAGGCATCACTGATCACGTCGTGCTCATTTGCTGTTCCATCGAATCCGCCGCCGGACGCCAGCGCAACAGAATGCGCTCCGTTCCGTCGACGACGTAGCCGACCGCCAAGACGAGAACCGTAGCGCCCAGAATGGCGGCGAAGACCTGCGTAATGTCGAAATTCATCGCGCCCATCTGCACGAGATAGCCGAGGCCGCGATTGGAGGAGATGAGCTCGGTCACGACCGCGACCGAGATGCCGATCGGCAGCGAGATCCTGAGCCCCGCGAAAATGTTGGGCACGGCGCTCGGGAACACGACGTGGCGCGCAACCTGTCTCTCATTGGCGCCGACCAGCTGCGCCATCTGCACGAGCTTGGTATCGAGCGCGCGCACGCCGGAGAGCGTCGCGTAATATTCGATGAAGAAGACGATCGTCACCACCACCGCGATCTTCGATTCGATGCCGATCCCGAACCACAGGATAAAAAGCGGCGCCAGCGCCAGCTTGGGCAGGCCGTAGCCGCCGATCATGAAGGGATCGAGCACCGCCACCAAGGTGGGCATGCGGCGTAGCGCGAAGGGAAGAATGATCGCGGGCACGGCGCCGATCACGGCACCGAGGAACGCCTCCTCGACGGTATAGCCGGCCTGGCGAATCATCTCGCCGCTCCAGATCGAGGTGAAGAAGCGCGAGCTGGTGAGCCAAGGCGTGCTCAACCAGTAGGTGCCAAGGAGCCAGCTGCCGAGTTGCCACAGGGCGATCAGCAAGATGCCAACAGCGATCCGATCGGAAATTAGCCTGTAGCGCTTCATCGCTCCCCGCG
>JBJKPV010000265.1:0-10526 GCA_046706015.1 Allostellaceae bacterium
CCGAGCGGGCGCAGCTGCTGCGCGCGCCTGAAATCGATCTGCGCCTGATCGCGGTCGGCTTGCTGCGCCTGAATGCGCGATTGCAGCGCCTGCATCTGCAGCAGCAGCTTGCGATCGGCGATCACGGCGATGCGGTCGCCCGCGGCCACGCTGTCGCCTTCCTTCACGGTCAGCATGGCGATCGTGCCGTCGATCCGCGCCCGCGCGATGAGTTCGTGAACCGGCTCGACGGTCGCGATCACGGCCTTGCGGTCATCGACGAGCTGGCGATGAACCACATAATCCTGGGCGAGCGCCGCCGACAGCGGTGCGGCAACGGCCAGGACGACGGCAAGAAAGGTGCGGATCACGTCTCGTCCTCTCTCTCAACGCATACGGGTATTGACATATATATTAGAAAATACTAAATTAGCAACGATGAATATAGAAAAGATGTGATCCCAAGCGGGGTGGCCGGCAGGGTATGTCGGAAGCGCAGCGTGGCGATAATCGGCGCGGCGCGAGCCGCCGGTGGTCGCATTCAGCGTCAACGCGATCGGGGAAAGGGGCATCATATGTCGATCGATCGAGCCGTCATGGCGTTTGCCGGTGTGATGGTCCTCGTCAGCCTGGCCTTGAGCCAGCTGCAGAGCGCTTACTGGCTTCTGTTCACGGCCTTTGTCGGGCTCAATCTTATCCAAGCGTCGTTCACGGGATTCTGTCCCGCGGCGATCGTGTTCCGGCGCTTGGGGCTGCGCCCGGGCACGGCCTTCCAGTGAACGGCGCGCGCCGGTGTCGCAGCGGCACGCGGCGATCGCCCGCAAGCCCCACGTTTCGATCTGTGCCGCTGCCTTGCTCATGGGCGCAGCATAGGTCGCCGACATTTGCGCTCGTTGATCCAGGTCAAGGATTTAGCGGCAGAATGGCGCGAGTTTGGGGCCTCGCCCAAGGCGGGCCGGCTAAGGGGAACCGGTCGAAGACGACGGCGGGAACGCGCTGGTCGTGAAGCGCAAAGGGTGTGCTTCGAGGGGTGACCAAATCTGGAGGAGGAAACGATGTCAAGAATTGTCGTGCTCGGCGGCGGGATCGGCGGCATCTCGATGGTCTACGAGCTGCGGAACAGCCTCGGTCGCCGTGCCGAGATCATGCTCGTGTCGGATACGGAATGGTTCGATTTCGTGCCGTCCAATCCGTGGGTGGCGCTCAAATGGCGCCAGCCGGGCGACGTTCGGGTCCATTTGCCCGAGGTTTTGAAGAAATTCGACATCGGCTTTGAGGCTGCGGGGGCGAAGCGATTGCTGCCGCAGGAAAATGCGATCGAACTGAACGATGGCCGCCGCCTCACATATGATTATCTCGTGATTGCAACGGGTCCCGCACTCGCCTTCGACGAGGTGGAAGGGCTCGGGCCGCAGGCCAACAGCATCTCGATCTGCCGTACCGAGCACGCCGCTTCCGCCGCCGAGAAATGGGAGCGCTTTTGCGCTGATCCCGGTCCGATGGTGATCGGCGCGGTGCAAGGCGCGTCATGCTTCGGTCCTGCTTACGAATTCGCGCTCTTGGCGAACGCCGATCTGCGCAAGCGCAAGATCCGCGACCGTGTGCCGATGACCTTCGTGACTTCGGAGCCCTATATCGGCCATCTCGGCCTCGGCGGCGTCGGCGACACCAAAAGCCTGCTCGAATCGATGCTGCGCGATCGCGACATCAAATGGGTGACCAACGCCAAGGTCGATCGTGTCGCCGCGGATGCCGTCGAGGTGACCGAAATCGGCGAGGACGGCGCGCCGAAGCGACAACAGCGTGTTGCCTCGAAGATGACGATGTTCATCCCGGCCTTTCGCGGCGTCGATTGCATGATGGGCGAAGACGGCAAGGGCATCGCCGGGCTCGCGAATCCACGCGGCTTCGTCGTCATCGACAAATATCACCGCAACCCGACCTTCAAGAACGTCTTCGGCGTCGGCGTTTGCGTCGCCATTCCGCCCTACGAGCAGACGCCGGTCCCGGTCGGCGTACCCAAGACGGGCTACATGATCGAATCGATGGTGGCGGCCGTTGCCGAAAACATCCGCAGCCTGATCGCTGGTGAGGAGCCGCGTCGCGAGCCAACCTGGAACGCGGTTTGTCTCGCGGATTTCGGCAATGACGGCGTCGCCTTCATCGCGTTGCCGCAGATTCCGCCGCGCAACGTCAATTGGGCGGGGCAGGGTTACTGGGTGCATGCGGCAAAGGTCGGGTTCGAGAAATACTTCCTGCGCAAGGTGCGCCGGGGTGCGAGTGAGCCGGTCTATGAAAGGCTGATCATGAGCGCGCTCGGCATCAACCGGCTTCGTCCCGAGGAGCCCTCCGAGCCCAGGCGGGGCGCGGCGTGATGGCGAGAGCCGGAGCAAGATCGGCGATCGAGTGAGAGAAGAACGAGGCTGCGATGTCTTATTATTTCAATAAGACCATAAGAACGAGTTTCGGCGAGGCGGTCCGGCGCGCGACCGAAGCCCTCCAGCGGGAGGGCTTCGGCATCATCACCGAGATCGACGTCACCGAGACCTTCCGCCAGAAACTCGGCATCGCGTTCCGCAATTACCGCATACTCGGGGCGTGCAATCCGAAGCTCGCCCATGAAGCGCTCCAGCTCGAAGATAAGGTCGGGACCATGTTGCCATGCAATGTCGTTGTCCAGGAATTGTCCGACGGCAAAGTCGAGGTCGCCGCGATCGACCCCGTCGCCTCGATGGCGGCGATCGACAATCCGCGCTTGAGAGAGGCGGCCGAGGAAGTCCGCGGCAGGCTGCAAAAAGTCGTCGCGCGCATCGAAGGTTAAGCAAAGAGGCACCGCGATCATGAGCGATTCCCTTCACGTCGTCTGCCCGCATTGCGATGCGGTGAACCGTGTTCCGCGCGACAAGCTCGGCGCGGGCGGGCGCTGCGGCGCCTGTCATCATGCGTTGTTCGAGGGGCATCCGGTCGCGCTTAACACAGCGCGGTTCGATCGTCACGCCGAGAAAGGCGATCTGCCGCTGCTGATCGATTTCTGGGCGTCGTGGTGCGGTCCCTGCCGCGCGATGGCGCCGGAGTTCGAGCGCGCTGCGTCGCGGCTCGAGCCGCTGATTCGCGCGGTCAAGGTGAATGTCGACGAGGAGCCGGACTTGGCGGCACGATTCGGCATTCGCAGCATCCCGACGATCGCGCTCGTCCAGCGCGGCCGCGAGATCGCGCGCACCGCCGGGGCGATGTCGGCGGCCGATCTCGAGCGCTGGGCGGAAGCACACAGGGCATCGCAACCGGCCTAGCGCCGGGACAGCGTGCGAACCAGGCTTACTGAGCCGCCTGCCGATCGGCGAGGAGGAGGCCGAATACCAGCAACTCGGCGAAGGTGCTCAGCGGGACGTGGGGTCCTGCCCACATCATCAGCGCCGGAAAGGCGAGACCGAGCACAAGGACCCCGATCTCGCCGAGGCTGAACGCCCCGTCGCCGCGAAGCCCCTCGGCGATGAAGCCGCTGATCGCGCCGGTAAACATCGGCAGGTCGTAGACGAAAGCGTGCGGGGTGGCGAGGAAGGTTCCGGCCAAGAGGAGGTTGACGGCGCGCGGCGTGACGCCGCCGCAAAAGGCGCGCCAGACGACCACGGCGACGCCGATCGCCGCGACGGCCTGCGCCGAGCGGGCCACGGTCAGGCTTGCGCCCAGCATCTGCAGATTGGCGGTCAAAGTCGGCATCAGATTGTAGCCGACGGCGCCGGCATCGAACTGGCGTGAATAGACCGGCAGTTCGTGTAGCCAGTTTGCCCAGATCGACCAGCCGAAGGCGGCGCTGGTGACGATGACGAGCGCCGCCGCCGTCAGGCAGGCCGCTGCGATGGCGCGCCAGGAACCGGCCGCGATCAAAGCGATCGGCACGAGCAATCCCAATTGCGGCTTGTAGGTCAGGAGCCCGAACAGCACGCCGGCGAGGATGGGTCGCGTGTTGACGAGGCGAAAGCCACCAAGCACGAGCGCGGCCGCGAGGAATCCGCTTTGTCCGGCGACCAGCATGATCGCTGTCGTCGGCGCGAGCAGCGCGATCGCGATCGAGATCGCGCGCCCCGGCCGCTCCGCCATCGTCCGGACGTAAAGCGCTAGGCTAGCGCCGATCCAGGAGAGATAGGCCGGGACATAGGCGAGGGGAGCGAGCGGCCGGAGACAGAGAATAAAGCTGGGCGGATAGGGAAAGGGATTCTCTTGGCCCGGTGGCATGCCGAGCGCCACCTGGGCGGCGTGGAGCGCCTTCGGATCGTAAAGCGTCGCGGCCGATTGGCTCAGCGCGATCTTCGCATAAGACCACAGGGCGAAGAAATCGCCGAAGGGATAGCGCTCGCCGCGATGGAGTGTGACGAGCAGATAGATTCCGAGATAGCTAGTGAAGATCCCGGCGAGAACCGCGATCAGAAGCCCGGTCTTGCGCTCGCGCGCGCCCCAGCGCCGCGCGAGGAGAGTCGCGTCAAATCCCATCGTTGTTCCGCGGACGAACCAGGGTTGATCGGCGATACGCGTATTGGCGACGAGCCGTTCGGCGGAATCCTAACTCGACCAAGGCGCGTCATCCCCGTTCCGCCCTGACGCTTGGTGACGCGCCGCAGGCTGACGGCAAGATATTGCCGCGCGTGGCGCGCGGCAATATCTCATCGCGGCAGGAACGGGGGCGCGCGCCCCGGCCAGGGCGCGCCAGCTCGTCTCAATGGGTGTCGAAGACGCGTTGATAGTTGGCCGTGGCGTCCTCGATTGCCTTGCGCTCGGCCGCGGTCGGATTGTGCGGATCCTTCGCCGGCGGCAGGCTGCCGAAGCGCATGAGGCACGCCATCAGCAACAGCCGCGCCTTGGTTGCGGTGAGGTTCGAGCCGGCGATGAAGATCGCGGTCGAATCAGCGAAGCCCTCGGGCGCGCCGCGCCCGACGCGGACGACGGGTAGCCCGCTGAACACGGCGCGCTCCATGATCTTCTGTCGCGCTTGCGAGGTCATCGAGCCATAGGGCACCTGACCTTCGGTGATGAAGCCGGCGAGATGGCCGAGCCGGAGCTTGTGCTCGACGAGATAGGTAAGATCACCCTCGAGCTCTGGATCGTCGCCGAAATCCTCGCCGAAATAGCCGCCATCCTTGACGATCGAGACCGACGGGATGGCTTCCGGCAGGATTTCGCCCTGGCCGTTCTTGATGGCGAGATCGAAGGTCTCGATCCCGCCGCTGCCGAGACGCACCGCCTTCACCGAGCGCGGCAGCCGCGTCGTGTTCACCTCCGACATGTAGGTGTGCTTATAGGCCGGGACATAAAGCAGCACCGGCTTTCCGACATGGTTGACGCCGCCCAGGATGCCGCCATGACCCCCGGTCGCGCGATAGCCGCCCGGCCGCGCATCGGCTTTGGCCACTTCGCGCGCGGCGAAAGCCTGCTGCTCTTGGAGCACGACCACGCCGGCGCGGTTGCGGCCCTCGGCGTCGGCCCAGATGCGCGAATCGATGAAGGTCAAGGAGTCGACGATGTTCTTCGGTCCGTCATTGCTGATCTGGCCTTGCGGACGCTGCGCCGCGTTGCCGCAGATCGGCAAGGTCGTGTCGATGAGCAGGCTCAGCCAATAGGCGGTCTCTTCGATCGCTGGGCTGCCTTGCGTCACGATGGCGCCGTCATACTTGCCGCTCGACATCACCTTCTGCGCGATATTGGTGACGCGCGCCAAGGCGGGACGCGGCGGCGCCGAGGCGAGATGGCGTGGCTTGTAGGGGAAGAAGTCCTTGCCGCGGGTTTCGGGTGGAATGTCGCCTTCGCCTTGATCGGTGCGCAGCGCTGCAGGTAAGCCCTTGGTGTAGCCGCTCGGCGGCAGCAGACGATAGAAATCCACCGCTGCCAATGCGGAGATCGAGTTCGCGACGCCATTCGGATCGATCGACAGGCGATCGATCTCCTCGAAGCTGCGCGAGCCGTCGGGGAAGAATCCCTGACGCGCCTGCGCCGGCGGCGCGTTGGGCTCCGCGCATTCTTCCTCCCAAGGCTTGCCGTTAGCCTGGAGCGCCATGTAAGGCAGGGGATAGAGCCCGTCTTCCGGTCGCAGCTCGACCTCGTAGACCGGTTTGTCCTCGGCGCCCCGTCTTTCCTTGTGGAAGACCCCGTCGACGTCGACATAGCCGTCGGGTGCTCCGTAGAGCTCGGCGGCGTCGCGCTCCAGCGGATGCGCGGAGAACTGCTCGACATAGACCTTTACGGGCGCGGCCAAACGTTGCGCGCGCAGCGCATCGAATGGCGCGGCGCTGCCATCCGGCAAGGTCATCGGAACAAGGCCGTGCTTCTGGCGCGCCTTGTTCGAGGTGATCAGCGGCGGCGTATTCTGGATCGTGGCGTTGGGACCGGAAAGATGGGCGATGCGCAGCTTCGTTTTTGTGTCCATGGGGACCCCTCCTTGCAAGAATGCGTTAGCGCTGCGCTTCCAATGCGCTCGGCGCTCCTTCCGGGAAAAGCTCGTTCGAGCGGATGCAGGCGGCACTATGGCCTGGCGCCACCAGGCGCTCCGATGGTAGCGCGCTTGCACAATCGGGGGCCGCGAATTTGCATCGCGGTGCGAAGCTGCAGCCGGGCGGGAGAGCCCGCAGATCGGGCGGGCTCCCCGGGATCGCCTCGATGTCGCGGCCGCGCAGCTCGCCATGGACGCCCGAGGCAAGCATGCCGATCGTGTAGGGGTGCCGCGGCGCCATCAGCACGTCGCGTGCACTGCCGAACTCGACGATTCGTCCCGCATACATGACCGCCACTTTGTCGGCGATCTGCGCCGCGACGCTCAGGTCATGGGTAACGAAGATCAGCCCCATGCCGAGCTCCGCCTGAAGCTTCCGCAACAGCACCAGAACCTGGATCTGCACGGTCGCGTCGAGCGCGGTGGTCGGCTCATCAGCGAGGAGGAGCGATGGCTGGCATGACAGCGCGATTGCGATCATCGCGCGCTGGCGCAAGCCGCCCGAGAGCTCATGCGGATAAGCGTCGAGACGGCGCTCGGGCGAGGGAACCTTGACCAGATTGAGCAGCTCGAGCGCGCGATCGCGGGCCGCGCGTCGCGACAAGTGCTCGTGCTTGATCACGGTCTCCGCGATCTGCTGGCCGATGGTGTAGACCGGATCGAGCGCGGTCATCGGCTCCTGGAAGATCATCGAGACGATCCCGCCCCGCAAGCGCTCGAGCTGGCGCTCGCCGAGCGCCAGGATATCATATTCGCCGACGCGCATGCGTCCGCTGATTTGCGCCCGCCGCCGCGGCAGCAGACGCATCAGCGCGCGCATCGTGACCGATTTGCCTGAGCCGGATTCGCCGATGATGCATAGCACCTCGCCCTGGCGCAGCTCGAAAGAAACGCCGTTGACGGCGCGAACCTCCTCGTGGCGGCTGACGAAACGGACCTCGAGATTCTCGATCGCGACGAGTGGCGGCGTCGACGTCTCGCGCATGGGGCTAGGAGGCGACAGCATCGACAGGACCAGGGCGCGTGGTGACGGGCGGTAGCTTGCCGGCCCGGCTGTGAGCCGAGCCCGCATCGGCCATGTGGCAAGCGGCGAGGTGGGAGAAGCGGTCGACCCACTCGCCAAGCGCAGGCGTCTCCGCGGCGCAAATCGGCTCGGCGAAGGGGCAGCGCGTGCGGAAGCGGCAGCCCGAGGGCGGATCGACCGGGTTGGGCGGATCGCCCGAGAGCGGCGCGTCGGTGACGCGTTCGTCGGGGTCGGGATCGAGGCGCGAGTCGAGCAGCGCGCGCGTATAAGGATGACGTGGCCGTCGATAGATCGCTTCGACCGGTCCGATCTCGACGACGCGGCCGAGATACATGACGAGGACACGGTCCGAGATGTATTGGACCACGTTCAGATCATGCGAGATGAAAAGATAGGTCAGATTGAAATGCCGCTTCAGATAGCGCAGCAGATTGAGAACCTGCGCGGCGACCGATTTATCGAGAGCGGAGACGGCTTCGTCGAGAATCAAGAGGCGCGGATTGAGCGCCAAGGCGCGGGCTATATTGACCCGCTGCTTCTGGCCGCCCGAGAGCTCGTGCGGATAGCGCGTGGCGAAAAGCTCGGGCCGGAGGCCGACGCGCTGTAGCAGATCATGCGCCTCCTTGCGCGCTTGCGCCTTGCGCATGCCGTGGACGCGCGGTCCGTAGGCGATCGAATCCTCGATCGGCAGGCGCGGATTGAGCGACGCGTCGCTGTCCTGGAAAACGATCTGCATGTTACGGCGCAACTCGCGCAGGGAGAGGCCGCCCTCGGTCCCGATGGGATCGCCGTCGAAAACGAGGCTGCCGCCGTCGCGCGGCATCAAACACATGAGAATCCGCGCGAGGGTTGACTTGCCGCAACCCGATTCGCCGACGACGCCCAAAGTCTCGCCTTTGAGCACGGTGAAGGAGACATCGTCGACCGCTTTGACCGCGCCGGTCTTGCGCATCAGCACGCCGCCGCGGATCGGGAAATAGCGGCGCAGATTCTCAGCCGTGAGGATTGGCTGCGCCTTGCCGCCGCGGTCGCGCGGATCGCCCGGCGGAACAGGTGTCGGCCGCGACACCGGCGCCACCTCCGATGCTTTTTGGCTTTCGGGGCTCATGCCCTGATGTCCATGGCTTGGCGCAGCCCGTCGCTGACCAGATTGAAGGACAGCGAAGAAATGAAGATCGCGATGCCGGGAAGCGCGCAGACCAAGGGCTGAACATAGATCGATTGCCGCAAGGTCGAGAGCATCAGTCCCCAATCGGCCGTCGGCGGCGAGACGCCCAGGCCCAGAAACGACAGTCCCGCCGAGAGCAGGATCGAAACCGAGATCAGGCTCGAGGCGTAGATGAGAATGGGCGCCAAGACGTTGCGCAGCACGTGATAGAGAATGATCGAGAAGGTCGAGGCGCCGCTTGCCCGCGCCGCTTCGACGAAATCGCGGCTGCGAATCTGCGTCGTCGCCGCCTCGGAAACCCGGCAGAGCGGCGGAATGAAGACGAGGGTCAGCGCGATCAGGCCGTTGACGACACCGCCACCCATCGTCCCCGAGATCGCGATCGCCAGCAGCACCGAGGGAAAAGCATAGAAGACGTCCATGGTCCGCATGATCAGCGTGTTGATCCAGCCACCGACAAAGCCGGCGACGAGGCCAAGAAACCCGCCGATGCAGGTGGCGATGGCCACCGGCGCCAGCCCCATCGTCAGCGACATGCGGCCGCCATAGACGAGACGCGAGAGCATGTCGCGGCCGAGTTCGTCGGTGCCGAGGAGAAAATCGCGATAATCGACCGGCTTCAGCCGGTTGAGCATACTGGTCTTGTTCGGATCGAACGGCGCAAGCCACGGCGCGAACACCGCGGCGAGCACGATCAGCGCGATGACCAGCATGAAAAAGAGCGTCACATAGTCGTAGCGCAGGCGGCGCCCCACGCTGCGCCAGTAACCGCCGGCCACGCCGTGCGTAAGGTTCTCTTCCGCCTCTTGTGGCAGCGCGGCGTGAAATGTTGCGTCGGTCATTGGGATATCGCCATCGCTAGCCGCGCTTGATCCGCGGGTCGATCGCGGTCTGCAAGAGATCAACGACCAGATTGATGGCGACGAAGCACAAGGCAAGAACGAGCATCGTGCCTTGGAGGAGGGGAATGTCGCGCGTCAGGATCGCCTTGCTCATCAGGAAGCCGGTGCCCGGCCAGGTGAAGATCGTCTCGATCAGGATCGAGCCGCCGACGAGATAGCCGAATTGCAGCCCCATCACGGCGAGCACCTGCGGCAGCGCGTTGCGCACCGCATGGCGTAGGACAGCGAAGCGCGACAGGCCTTTGGCGTAGAGCGTCTGGATGAAATCCTGGGTGAGGATGTCGGCCACGGCCGCCCGCGTGCTGCGCATGATGATACCGAGCGGCACCGTCGCCGTGGTGACGACCGGAAGGATTGCGAATTTCAGCTGCCCCCAGCTCGTCACATCGAAACCCGCTGATCCGTTCGGTCCCATGCCGGTCGCCGGCAGGACGCGAAGCTGGACCGCGAAGATGATGATAAGGACGATGCCGAGCCAATAATTCGGTACGCTTACGCCGAGCACCGAGATGCCCGTCGCCAGCCGGTCGCCGGTGCGCCCGGTATGGAACGCGGCGAGGGTACCGAGCAAAAAGGCCAGCGGAAAGGCCAGAAGCAGCGCGCCGACCGACACGATCAGCGTATTCGACAGCGCGCGCGTAACCTCGGTCAGCACCGGACGACTGGTCTGAATCGAGGTGCCGAGATCACCGGAAAGGGCCCGCTCGAGCCATTTCGCGTATTGGACTGGGATCGGCTTGTCGAACCCATAAACCTGCTTCAGATAGGCGACATCGGCTTGGGTCGCGTCGGGTGGCAATAAGGTCTGCACCGGGTCGCCCGGCGCCAGATAGACCAAGCCGAAGCAAATGACCGTCACCCCGAGCGCGATCGGAATCGCCAAGAGCACGCGTCGCGCCGCATAAAGCCACACTGAAAAAAGCCTCACTCACCGGGGCAGGTCGATCATCTCCAAGCAAGCGCGATGCCAAGCGC
>JBJKPV010000266.1:0-5634 GCA_046706015.1 Allostellaceae bacterium
GCCAGTGATCTACACCACCGGCGTCAACCGGCCGGACGGGTGGGATGTCGGCAGCTGGGCGTGGAAGAACACGCGCACCGAGGAATCCCTGCCCAAGCCGTCCAACGCGCTCGATGCCAACGCGATCGTCGCCGAGATCGCGCCGCAGCCGCAGGATCTGCTCGTCCTGAAGCAAAAGCCCAGCGGCTTCTTCGGCAGCAATCTGCAGAGCTATCTACAGCTCTTGGGCGCCGACAGCGTCGTCGTCACCGGCACGACCACGAGCGGCTGCGTGCGCGCCACCGTGCTCGACGCGTTCAGCCTCAATTACCGCGTCGCCGTGGTCGAGGATGGCTGCTTCGACCGCGCCCAGGCGAGTCACGCGATCAACCTCCTCGACATGCACGCGAAATATGCCGATGTGGTCCCGGGCGCCGCGGCGCTCGATTATTTCGGCGGCCTGGCCGAGGATCTCTTTCCCAACCTGCCCAAAGGCGCGGCGTGCGGGCCGCAACGCGCCGTCGCCTGAACGGGCTCGCCGTCAAAAGCAACGGCGCCGCGGAACGATCCCGCGGCGCCGCTTCGGCTTTTCCTCGGACTTATATTTTGGCGATGTTCCGGCGCCGGCGCACCAGGCCGAGCATCAGCAAGCCGCTGGCGAGGAGCGCGAAGGAGCCGGGCTCGGGCACATTGACGCGCTTGGTGATGGTGAGGCTCGCGCTCTGGCCCTGGTCGAGCGCGCCCAGATCCCAGGTGAGATAGGCCGCGGCGTCGCAGGTGACCGGAGCGGTGGCGTTGTTGTAGGTGCCGTGCGCCATGTCGTTGAGCACCTGGCCGGTGCAGCCCAGATCCCATTCGAGCGGGTCCTGCGAGCCGGACATGATGCCGTTCTTGACGATCGGGGTGCAGCCGCCAGACGTGCCGGCGACGGTCGTCACCGCGCCGCCGCTGACGCTGGTGGTGCCGCAGGCGGCGGCGCCATTGTCATTGCCGTTGGCGTCGCCGCTGCCGTCGGGATGGAAGTTGAAATAATCGGAGAACAGGAGATCCGTGATGTCGTTGCCCGTGTTGTTGGTGAACTGGAAACCCTCGGTCAGCCCGCCGCCAAAGACCGTCGTAGTAATGAGGAGGTCGAGCCCGTTGAGCGTGAGCTGCGAGGTGCCGACATTGCCGTTGACGGTGATGTCCTTGACCACGCTCCAATTCGTGCCGCCTTTTAGATAGGTGGCGTCGAGGGTGCCGGCATCGAACCAGGGCGAGATCAGATTGTACTTGTTGCCCGAGCCGACGGTCGCCATCGTGCCTGCGTTGTTGTAGGTGTAGGAGACGCCGGGCGCGTTGTCGCCGGAGAACGCGTCGAGGCTCTGATTGTAGCTGCTGGGCTGGCTCGTCGGGAACCAGCTGTCCGACCAGCCATAGGCGCTTTGGCAATAGATCTGGCCGCCGCCACTAATCGGCAGTAGCGAGGTCGCCGGATGATGGTCGGTGCCTTGTGCCGCTTGGGAAAGGCAGGGGCCCATCACGCTGGCCTTGGCCGGCGCCGCGAGGGCGGCGATCGCGCCGAGGACCGCGACCGCGACAGGCAGCAAACGTTTGATATTCATAATCACCAATCCCGCACCAATGACCACGCTACGCTTCGATCGCGGCGCCGACGGGACGGGTCGAAGGGCGCGCTGGCGCCGCTTTTCGCTCCCGATCTTCGTCTCGCTTTTGATCCGTCGCGGGACGAAAGCATAGAATTTTAGTTAATTGAAAGAATATTCAACGCTAATTCGTTGAGTTTTTTCTTAACCTTTAGTCGAGTTTATTAACCATATTATTCTTAATCGGCGCCGACACGCTGCCGGCGCGGCAATGGATTCGCGGGCACGCTTGCTTGGCGCGTTGATCTCCGCCGCGCCTCCCTGTAGCGTTCGGATCGAGCTACCGGACCACTTGTCGTCGTTCGATTAGCATCGGTTCCCGTCCTTCAACCAAGCGTTCCTGCCGTACATCAACCGCTGCCGGGTCGAGAGCGTATGACGGATTATTGGTGCCGGTTCCTCGATTCCCGTCTGCGGGTTTATGCGTCGGAAAAGCTTGTCGCGCGCGACGATGTCGAGGCGCTTGCCAAGGCAAGGGCGATCCCGCTGCGCCATCACGATGACAGCTTCGAGCTTTGGGACGGACGCCGGCTGGTCGATCCCGACAATCCGCGCGTGGCCGCGCGCAACGGCTGAGGCGTCGCGCGCGCGTAGCGCCTGCGCGCCTTCGCCGTCACGCAATGGTTGGAAAATCTCACACCGTGATGACGCGGTCGAGGTGAAGCTTCCAATTGCCGCGCGCCGTGGCGGCGGCGGCTTCGCCCGAGAGCCAGGTGCCGGTGGGCTTCCCCTCGCATTCGGTCGGCAGCACCATGCCGCGCAGGAAGCGCGCCGCCATCTGCGGCGAGCCCCAGGCGATGACGGTATCCGAGCCCGTCTCCCACCACGCATCGCCGGGCATGAGATCGCGCGCGGATTCGGGCGCCTGCTGCACGTTGAAGGTGCCTTCCAAGAGACAGCGAATGCCGGGCCCGGGGTGCTGATGCCGATCGGCGATCCTTCCGGCCGGCGCGTTGATCTCGTCGAGCCGGAAGAGCCAGCGCGTGCCCGGCTGCAAGGCCAAGGTCGAGATGATCCGCGCCATGCGCAAGCTCGACAACACGCTCGCGCCTTCGAGCCGCATCGGCGCGGCGTTCGGCAGCGCGAGGTCCCAGCGCCAGACCTGGCTCCAAGATCCGGCCGCGCGCATCTCGACGGCCACGTCGGTGAAAACCGCTTCGCCTTCTTTCAGCGTTTGACCGTTGATGATGGCTGCGCCGTGGCGGAGATAGAGCAGCCGCGGCGCGACGTCGAGCGCCGCGCTGGCGGCACCGCCCGCCGCGATCTGATCGTGATAGAAATTGAGCGCAAACGGCATGACCCTTCCTCCCTCATCCAGCGGCCTGCGATGCAAGCCGGCGCATTATAGCGCCGATGCCGGGCGGATGAGTTGACAGGGCGGTGGGAAGGTCGCCTACTACGCAAGAAAGCGACAAAAGCTGCCACCAAGGCAGACAGCGAACGTGATCACGATCGCATCCGGCGCGCTTAATGCGTCGGGAAGCGAGAAGAATGCGTCACAAGCTGAACAGGGAGATCGCGCCATGAAGAACGGATTTGCGCTCGGCGTCTGTGCAGCCGCACTGATCGTTGCCGGGATTCCCCGCGCGCGAGCCGGCGAGCCCGTGGCGTTGAAGTTCGGCTTCCCCGCGCCCGCTGCGTCTTACGTCAATACCGAAGGCATGACGCCGTGGATCGACGCGGTCGAAAGAGCCTCGGGCGGAACCCTCAAGATAAAGCTCTTCGCCGGACCGACGCTCGGCACCTTCCGCAATATCTACGAGCGGACCTTGGCAAATGTGGCGCAGATCGCCTTCAGCACGTTGGGGGCGCTGGCGGGTCAATTCCCGCGCACGCAGGTGGCCGGCCTGCCATTTATCGGCGGCGATCCGCGCACCCAGAGCATCGCTTTGTGGCGCATCTATGCCAAAGGGGTTCTCGGGCCCGAATTTCAAAAGGTGAAGCTGCTGGCGCTGTTCAACTTCGCGAGCTCGGGGCTGCACGCGAACAAGCGGCTCGAGACCATCGACGACCTGGCGGGCATGAAGCTTGCGGTTTCGTCGCGGACCACGGCCGAGATGATCGCCGCGCTGGGCGCGTCGCCGGTCACGCTGACGCCGCCGGAGCTCTATGTCGGAATGAGCCGTGGCGTCGTCGACGGCATCTTCATCGGCTGGACGGCGGTGAAGACCTTCAGGCTCGACGAGGTGACGCACGATCATCTCGAAGCGCCGCTCGGCGGTGCGCCGGCGGCCGTCTTCATGAACAAGGCCGTCTATGCCGGCCTGCCGCGACAGGCGAAAGAGGCGATCGAGAAATATTCGGGCGAGCCCTTCTCGGAAAAGCTCGGCGCCAATAACGAAGCCGCGGGCGAGGCCGAAAGCAAGGAAGTGGCCGCCAAGGCGGGACAGCACGTCTACAAGCTGTCGGCCTCGCAAGAGAAGATATGGGAAGCGAAGATCAAACCCGTGATCGATGGCTGGGCGAAGCACGCGCCGGATGGTGCCAAGGTGCTGGCTGCGTATCGCGACGAGATAAAGAAGCTTACGCGCGAACGCTGATCGGACGGCTCGGCGCGCGCTCCGCCGGGCTGGGAGCGCCGTTCTTCTCCCGGCGCAAGGTCACGTGTCGTCATAGGTGGCGATGACACCGAAGATCTCGACCACGCGGAATCCTTCGGCTTTCGCTTCGCTGCGCACGCGATTGAGAAAATCGGGCTCGGATTCGTCGTCGTTGCGGTACCAGTCGCGCTCCGCGGCGCGCGCCTGATTGATGCCGGCGCGCTTCGGGTCCAGGGTTCCATGCCGGGCGATTTGCTCGTCGATGTCGTTTGCCATCACCCGTGTCCCTCACTTGCTTGCGCGTTTTTTTGGGTCCTCGGAGAATCGTGCGCGCGCCATTCTCCACCCGCGCCGCCCTTCGCAGCGTAGGAGAACGAACCCGGCAAGGCCAGGGCGATATGCCGTGACGCGAGCGCCGCCGCGCATGCCGCGGGCGTTGCATCGATTCGGCAAATCGCGGCCGATGTGGCAAGATCGCGCAGAGGCATCGCCAAGACCCTTGCCACAGGCCGGACATCGAAACCGCAATCGGAGGCCTCGATGATCGAATCCCTTGCGAATTTCCCGCCGAACGTGCTTGCCTTTGCGTGCAAGGGCCAGGTCACGAAGGACGATTACAAAAGGGTTCTCGTGCCTTCGGTCGAGAAGGCGCTTCGCGAGCACGAGAAGGTGCGGATCTACTACGAGATCGGTTCCGATTTCGGCGGGATCGATCCCTCGGCGGTTTGGGAAGACATGAAAATTGGGCTCGGCCACCTGCAGCGCTGGGATCGGATCGCTGTCGTCACCGATGTCGACTGGATCAGGCATATGATGAGCGTGTTCGGCTTCCTGCTTCCCGGCGAGATACGAATCTTTGCGAATTCGGAGGCGGCGAAGGCCCGCGATTGGATCAGCGCGCCGTGACGGCGGCAACCGATCATTCCCGCCGTCGGCCCGGGCGGCGCTAAAACCGCGTTCCGTTTCTTTGCGCCCAGCGCAGGTGCTCGCGAAAGATCACCTTCGCCAGCGTCTCGGGCGGCGTCGAGCCGAGCGGCGCCGTGTTCGAGTCATAGGTTGATGTGACGGTGACGGTCTCGTGACCCTTCTTGCCTTTGACCGTGTAGCTGGCCGAGAAGATCTGGCCTTCGAATTCGATCTCAATGGTTTCGGTCGACGTCATGTGTTGGCAGCTGTCAGGGGCACCGAGCGGCCGTCAGCATAGCGGGCGGCTTGCACGGAGCGAAGCTCATCGCGATTGCTAAAGCTTGGGCTAAATTCGGCAGGCATTTTCGATTAGATCGAGAGATCAGCTAACATGCCTTAAGGCAGAGGCGCGCCGCTCGAGCGTTGCGAGACGTCGATCGCCGACATCGAGCGCGCGACGATCTCGCGCGATTTTGGGCGAGCCTTTCAGCTTCGACAATGATCGACCGCGCGGTCTTTCCTTCGCGACCGCTCTGAATTGGATCGGCGATGCCGTCATGACC
>JBJKPV010000267.1:0-7012 GCA_046706015.1 Allostellaceae bacterium
CGCGCCGGCGCGGCCACGCAACGCGGTCACGCCCCTGCGCGGCTTGCTCGTCAAGACCGGCAAGCCGATCTTCACTGCGCGCGAGCCGCCGATCGTCGCCGTGCTCCTCGCCCGCGACGAGATCCCCAACGTCGTCGCTCGCGTCGCCGAAGCCTTTGCCGAGCTGTCGCCCTGCCGCATTCGCGACGACGCTTGGCCGCAAGCCGCGATCGCCGCGCTTAGCGCGGAATATCCCGGACTCACGTCGGTGTCGCGCGCGTCCTACGGCGGCATCGGCGCGTCGGACGACCGCCGCGACGCGCCTGCGTCAGAAGCCCGCGCGCCTGCCGAGCCGCCCCCGCAGCATCGCACCGAGCCGAGCGCGACGCGGGCCGCCGCTTCGGCCGCGCAAGCAAAAGCCGCGCCGCCGCGTGCGCCGAGCACGGAGCCTGATCGTAACGATGCTCGAGATCGCCTGACGCCGCGCCATGCCGAGCCCAATGCGGCGCAAGCCACCACGTCGCCGACGCCACAATCATCAACCCCGGCACGCAAGCGCGACGAGGAACGGCATGACGATATCCCGATCCGAATCGAGCCGCGTCTTTCGCGCCCGACCGCGTCAGCCGCCCCGCCGCGCGCACCGAGCTTGGAGCCCGACCGCAACGATGCTCGGGCTCGCCTAACGCCGCGCCATGCCGAGCCCGATGCCGCACAAGCCACGGCTTCGCCGACGCCGCAATCATCAAGCCCGGCACGCAAGCGCGACGTGGAACGGCAAGTTGATATTCCGATCCGCGTCGAGCCGCGTCTTTCACGCCCCACCGCATCGGCCACGCCGCCGCGTGCGCCCGACAACAGACCCAGGCGCGATCCGAAATGGGACGACGAGACGCCGCTGCGCGTCGAGCCGAGCTTTTCGCGCTCCGCTGCTGCGCCGCCGCCGCGGGCGCCGCGTCTCGCGGCCGATCCGGACGAGGCCTGGGAGGCGGAGCCGCCGGTTCGTGCGCGACATCGCGGCAGCCTCGGTCATTCGCTGCTTTGGCTCGTCGCCGCCTCGCTTGGCGTAATCGCCGCCATGATCCTGCTCCATCCGCGCGAGGCCGTGCAGTCGATCGCGCCCAGCCCCTCACCGCAAGCCGAAGCGCCGCAGCCGGCGCTCGCGACCAATCAGCCGCCGGCAACGCCCTCACCGACCGACACCGCGTCACCAGCTGCCGGAACATCGGCCGCGCCAGCGCCCGATCTTTCCCAAGCGCTGGTGTCGCCGCATGGCGCCACCGTCCTGCCGACGGTTCCGGCGCGATCGCCGCCGACGCGGCCACACGATGCGCTGCCGACGCGATCGGTCGCCGAGGCGCCGGTCCACACCGCCCCGGCGACGCCGGCACCGCCGAAACATGCGCCGGAGAGCATCACCGCCGCCGCGAAGAAGGCGCCCCTACCCGCCAAACGCCCTGCCACAGCCGACACCGCGCGCGAGACGAAAAAAGCCGGCGCTGCGAGCGGGACAAAGAAGGTCGCCAAAGCGGCACCGGAACCCGCTCCCACACAAAAAGCGACGCGCGAGGCCGAGGTAAAGCCCGCGCCGCACGCGACGCATGAGGCCGCTCATGCGCCCGCAAAGATGACAGCCGAGCGCACCACCAAGCCGAGCCCAGAGCGGCGCCCGACGCCGGAGCGCCGCACCGCGGAAACGGAAGCCGCACGCGAACCCGCGCCCTCCGCAGCCGCTGTCGGCACCGTCACGGTCGACGGCACGACCTATATCGAGGGGCGCGAGCCGCATCGTCTTGGCACTTTGGGCGGCAACGCGGAGATCGCCAACGCGCCGCAGGACGCCTCCGCTGGCGCGGGTCAGCCCGCCGCCCAGCCGCCAGTGCCGCCGCAGGCAGACCGCGTGCCGCCGCCCGGCCCCGCGACGCAATTCTCGATCACGCCTTCGGGAATTGTTGCGCCTTCGGGCGCGGTCACGCCCTTCGGACGGCAATGACGCCCTGCGCAAGCCAGGGCTGACCGCGGCATCCCGCCGTGCTATCCTAATATTTAGGCGGTCGCGGAGCGGCCGGATAATAAAAGTCGAATAATAAGAAGTTGGACCAGGGGAGGCCTGCGCGAGCGTACCTTGTCTCGCCGACACGGATGCTTTGGCGTTGACCGACCCCATAGCGTGGAGGGCCCCAATGCTCGATAGATCCGCGTTTCCTGGCTTGGATACGCAGCCCAAGATCGCCGCTTTCGTGCCCGTATCGCGCCTTGGCGTCGCTCTGGCGCAGTTGCCAGAACCCTGGGTCGTCTTTCGCCAGAACGCATTCTCGCCGATTGATGGCGCCGCCGGCGCCGTGTATGGCGGGATCTATATCGCGCTTCATCCCGACAAAGGTGTCGCGTTGATCGATCTCGCGCCGGCGGAGCCCGCGACGGCAGAGCCCGGTCTTCGCACTGTGCTGCACGGTGCTGGCCTCGCGCCGCCCACAGTCGAGAAGTTGCCCGTTGTCGCCCTCGCGTTGACGCCGGACGAAGTCGACACGATGGGCGCACGTCTCGTCGGTTCTCTTGCCGCGACGCGCGGCGAGATCGCCGAGGCCGGATGGATGGAACGCGTGATCGCAGCGCTGGCGTTGCGCTTTCCGCATTTGCGCGAGGTGCAGCGTGCCGGCGATGACGTTGCCGAGACCGTCCCGCCGCACGAGACGACGAAAGTGGTACCGCTGGCCGCGCGTGCCGCGTCGCGCCGCCCGGCGGAGCAAGCCAAGGCCGAGCCGCGCGGCCCGACCGACAGCCGAGACCCGCCGCCAGCGCGGCGCAGCACCATCGCCATGAGCGGTGCCATCTTCATTCTCGCCGTTGCCGCGCTCGCGGCGCTGCTGCTGCCGCTGCGCAACACCGCGAGAGAGACGCCGACCGACGTGGTCGCGACCAGGCCGACCGGCGTCATGCCGCCTTTGCCAACGACGCTTTCGAAGCCGACGACAGCGACAACGGCGCCCGAAGCGGCGGGCTCGGCGGTCGCGACGCCGATCACCCCGCCACCGATCGCCGTGCCGGCGCCGGTCGCGGAGTCGGTCCCTGGCGCGGCACCGACGCCGGTGACCACGCCCCAATCCGATGACGGCGATGCTGCGACGCCCTCGCCCGATCGCTTCTTCGCCTTGCCAGGCGCGAGCCACGACGGGGGAAGCAGTGCCGCCTCATCCCCGTCGCCGCCGCCGGGAACCACCGCTCCACCCGCCAAGGCGACCACGACCGCAACCATCATCCCGCCGTCGCGCCCGACACGCACCATGGCCAAGCCGAGCGCGGTGACGCCGGACGTAACGGCGCCGCGCATCACGCCGCGCGTACGGCATCGCCCTGCCGCGACGCCGCCGCCGCCGTCTCTGCCGGTCGAGACGGTCACGGTCGACGGCATCACCTATGTGAAGGGACGCGAGCCGCACAGCCTCGGTACCATGAACGGGTTGCCGGCTTCCGCCAGCGACGCGAACGAAAGCGAAGCGAGTGCCGCGCCCAATGCGGGTGGTGCGCCGAATCCTGGTGCCGCGCCCAATGCTGGTGCGGCGCCGGTGCCCGGCGTTGCAACCGCCCCACCGCTGCAGCTTGGCCCCGCGCCTTTCGCCCAGCCCTGATCCTTAAGCGCACGGCGCGTCGCGAGGCGACCAAACGCGGCGACATTGCGGCACAACGATGATCATTTTCGATCACGCCCATAGCCTTGGAATAGCGGCGCGCGCCGACGCGTTCCCTTCCTGCGCCGGTTTACGGCGATTTATTTTGGGAGGCTTCACGTGCGTCACGTCGTTTTGAGCTCGATCGCTGCGCTGCTGCTGGGTCTGGCACCGGTATCGGTCTTCGCCGGCTCGTTCGCGCCACCCCGCGCTCCTGCTGTCAGCAACCCGATCATCTTGGTCGATGGCTGGTGGGAGAGCGAGCATCGCTACAATGAGTCGCGCGACCGCTATTGGCACCTACCGCCCCCGCAAGTCGTTCGCTACAACCGGCTCCAGGCCGAGATCAATCAGCTCGTCGCGCAGCGCGCCGAGATCAATCGACGCATCGCCCGCGCACAGCACGAGCAGCATGAGATCCTGGGCTACGACCGGCGCTGAGGCACCGATTGCCAAGGCGGCACGTTTGCGGCAAGGTCTTCGCCGCTGGGACAGGGATCACAATCGACGATGCTCCGTGTGACAAGGCGCAGACCGGCCGCTCGACACCGCGGCCGCGCGGCGGCGTATGTCGCGGCCGCCGTGGCGTTCTCAATCGCTGGGCTCGCCTTGGCGGCGTGCAGCACGAGCTCCGCGAGCTATGAGGCGCCGCCGCTGCGCTTCGCGCCGCCCGACGGTTCCGTGCCCTGGACGATCACCGGAAGGCTCGATCACACCCAATTCGATACGGTCGGCGACGAGACCGTCACCGTGTGGATCGACGGGCAGCTTGCCGCGCTGGGCGGGTTTCAGGTCAGCGGCGGCGTCGCCGATGGCAGCTTTTCCGGCGCCTTTCGCGGCCACAAGATCGCCGTTCACTGCACCAAAGTCGCGCCGCCGGGCAAGGGCTTTCTCTGCGACATCGCCGACGGAGAAATCCCCGCCGGCACCCTCACCTTTCGTCCCAAGAGCTGACCCGGCGCGCGCTGTTCCGCTTTCGCTCTCGCTTTATTTGGCCCAGGACAGGCGGTTGAAGAGGAAGCCCTCGGGCTTCGTATGATTGGTGCCGATGACGAGATCCTTTTCCGCGACCATGATTGCCGGCAGCTCGACCAGCGGCATCGCGTAGCGCTCCTCGGTCACGCGGTCGAAGATCTTGCGGTAGAGCGCCTCGCGCTTCTTCGGGTCGAGCTCCTGGCTCGCCTCCGCGGTCCATTTGGCGAGCTCGGCATCGCCCGTGTAATTGCGCGAGCTCGGCAGGTAGAAAAAGCTCGTGGTGTTGTCGACATCGGGCGCGCCGCCGCCATTGTCCCACAAGGTGACCTGGGTCTGCGCCTTGCCCTCGCCGCGCAGCTTCTGGAAGACGTTGACGGTGGCCGCATTGACGCTGGCGCGCACGCCGATCTTGCGCAGATCGCCGGCGACGGCCTCGGCGATCGGGCGCGCCTGGCCCCAGGTCATGAGCTCGAGATCGAAGCCGTTTTTCAAGCCCGCTTCGGCGAGGAGCTGCTTCGCCTTGGCCGGATCGTAGCTCACCGGCTTCAGCGACCACACGCAATCGATATGTCGCGGGTGGCACATCGCCTGCTGCCGCGGCATTGACGAGATCTCCGGCGGCAGCAGCGCCTTACGCATCGCGTCGACATTGATCGCGCGCAACAGGGCCTCGCGCACGCGCCGATCCTTGAAGACATGGATGCCGGTGCGGTCGGCGGAATCGAACAGGATGTAGGAGAAGGAAATCGAAGGCTCGACGAAGATCTTATAGGCCGGATTGCTCGCGACCACGTTCTTCGCCTCGTCGTATTGAGCGTTGAAGATGAGGTCGATCTCGTTGACGAGCACTTTGGCCAGCCGCGTCTGCGCGTCGGGAATGAACGAGATCTCGATCTTCCCGATCTTGCCCGCAGGCTCATAGCCGCCCCAATTGTAGTAAGGGTTCTTATCGAGAACGATGCCCGTGGCCGGATCGTAGGAGACGACCTTGTAAGGCCCGCTGCCGATCGGATGGAGTCCGAATTTCGACTTGTCGGCGAGCTTTTCGTGGATGTGCTTGGGCAGGATCGGCGGTCCACCCCAGAGCCGCGCCAGGATCACCGCCGACTTCGTCTTGGCATGGAGGCGTACGGTGTAGTCGTCGATCTTGTCGGCGTGATCGAACCAGCCGAAGCGCGCATCCTTGAAGAGGAAATTGTTCTTGGGATCGGCCGCATAGTCGAGCGAGTAGATCACGTCGTCGGCGGTCAGTGGCGTGCCGTCGGAGAATTTGATGCCGTGGCGGATCTTGATCTCGAGCGTCTTGTCGTCGATCTGCTTCCAGGATTCGGCGACTTGGCCCTTATAGGTCTTGGTCGAGGGATCATAGGCGATGAGCGTGTCGAACACGGCGCGATCGACCAGATTCGATTCCGGGTTCGGATTGTTGATGGCATCGATCAGCCGTACCGGCTGATCGAAGGCGACGCGCAGCGTGTCATGCGCCTTGTCGGCCTTGGCCGCGCCGATTGTCCCAAAGAACGCCAGCGACAGCGCGATCGCTGCGCGCAGAATTCCACGCATCATCTCGTTCCCTCCTTTTATCCGCTGACCGGCTTGCGCCCGCCCGGCGACCCTGTTCAACCCTTCGTCTTCTTCGGCGTAAAGAGCTTCGTCTGGTATTCGGCCTTCGCGTCCGCCACTACCGGGTTGGAGAGCGTGCCGAGGCCCGAAATCTCGACCTCGCAGGTATCGCCCGGCTTCATCTGCACCATGCCCGCGACATAGACCCCGCCGGTGTTTGCCGGCGGCGTCTCGCCCGCATGCGGCGGGAGCGAGCCCGGCGAGCCCGAGACGATCACATCGCCCGGCCGCAGGTAGTAGCCCTGCGAGAGATAATTGATGAGATGCGGCACGTCGAAGACCATCAGATCCGTGGTCGCGTTCTGGCGCTCGATGCCGTTGACGCGGGTGATGATGCGATGCTTCGA
Organism: Allostellaceae bacterium; assembly: GCA_046706015.1. GTDB lineage: Bacteria > Pseudomonadota > Alphaproteobacteria > ATCC43930 > CGMCC-115725 > CAIKMD01. The sequence continues at coordinate 6,593 of JBJKPV010000267.1, forward strand.
CGGATCGCCGAACTCGTCGGGCGTCATCAGCCAGGGCCCGAAGCTGCCCGATTGCTCGAAATTCTTGCCCAACCCGAATTGGCGGTTGTGGCTCTGGTATTCACGCACCGAGCCTTCGTTGTAGCAGGAATAGCCGGCGACGTGATCGAGCGCCCGCTCCGGCGGAATATGGCGCCCGCCCTTGCCGATGATCACCGCGAGCTCGCCCTCATATTCATATTTCTTCGCGACTGCGGGATCGGGACAGAGGATCGGCTGCAAATGTCCGACCTGGCTGCACGGCATGCGCAGGAAGATCTGCGGATATTTGGCCGAGGTGGTGAGCCCGGTCTCCTCGACATGGAGTTTGTAATTGAGCGCCAGGCACCAGATCGCATTGGGATCGGGGATGATCGGATCGAGCTCGACCTCGGCAAAGCT
>JBJKPV010000268.1:0-10702 GCA_046706015.1 Allostellaceae bacterium
AGACCGCCGGCGCCGCCTTCCACCCGGCGCTCGCGGTGCCGCACGCCGAGCTGATCCTGCGCAAGGGCTGGGACCGCGCGATCGATTCCTATTCGGCGTTCCGCGAGAACGATCATGCGACGCGCACGGGGCTCGCCTCTTATTTGCGCGAGCGCGGCTTCGGCCGCGTCTTCATTGCCGGGCTCGCCTTGGATTTCTGCGTCCGCTTCTCGGCCGAAGATGCGCGCGAGGACGGCTTTGCCGTGGTCGTGATCGAGGATGCGTGCCGCGCCATCGATGTTGCCGGCTCGCTCGAGGCAACCCGGGCTAGCTTCAATGAGTGCGGCGTCACGAGCGTCGCCGCGGACGCGATCGGCTGAGCGATGGCGCGGGCGAGCCTCATCTATGTCATGGGTCCGTCGGGCGCGGGCAAGACCGGCGTCATCGAATACGCGCGGCGCAAGATCGATGGCGGCCTGCCGATCGCGATCGCGCATCGCTATATCACCCGTCCGCTCGGCAAGGACATCGAGAATTACATCGCGCTCTCGCCGGCGGAATTTGCCCTGCGCAAGGCGCGCGGGCTCTTCGCCTTCGATTGGCAGGCCTATGGCTTCGACTACGGCATCGGGATCGAGATCAAGTCCTGGCTTGCGTCGGGCCTCACCGTCGTCGTCGACGGCTCGCGCGCCCACTTCATCGGCCGCGATCTCGGGCTCGGCCCCGTCGTTCCCGTTCTCGTCACCGCCGGAAGCGACGAGCTGCGCCGGCGCTTGAGCGCCCGCGAGCGCGAGGACGCGAAGGCGATCGAGGTGCGCTTGCGCCGCGCCGTCGAATTCGCGCCCGCCGACCTGGCGCTGGTGACGATCGACAATACCGGGGCGATCGAGCGCGCCGGCGAGGCCTTCGCCGCCCTCCTTGCCGAGCATGCCCGCGGCCGATGACCGGACCGTTCCGTCTGCGCCGCGTTCCGATCGATACCAACCGAGAGCCGGTCGCCTATCTGCCGCGTCACTCGACCGCGTGCCGGCCGGAGGATTTTCAGGCGCTGGCCAAGATCGAGCTGCGTGGCGCGGGGCGCCATATTCTCGCGACGCTCAACATCATCGATCACGACGACCTCCTGGCCGCGGACGAGGTCGGGGCGAGCGATCAGGCCTTCGCCCTGCTGGGCCTGCCCGATGGCGCCGCCATCGATATCGAGCAAGCGATGCCGCCGAAGAGTCTCGACGCGGTGCACGCGAAGATCCGTGGCGCCGAGCTCTCGCGCGTGCAGATCGATGGCGTCATTCACGATATAGCGGCGATGCGCTATTCGCGCATGGAGATCGCGGCGTTTCTCGTGGCCTGCGCCAGCTTCCTTTCGACCGGCGAGGTCCTCAACCTTACGCGCGCCATGGAATCGGTCGGAAGCCGGCTGAGCTGGCCCGGGGAGATCATCGTCGACAAGCACTGCATCGGCGGCGTGCCCGGCAACCGCACCTCGATGATCGTCGTGCCGATCGTCGCGGCGCATGGCTTGACGATCCCGAAGACCTCGTCGCGCGCGATCACGTCGCCCGCCGGCACGGCCGACACGATGGAGGTGCTGGCGCGCGTCGATCTCGGCATCGACGAGATGCGCGCCGTCGTCGCCGCCGAAGGCGGCTGCCTCGTCTGGGGCGGGCACGTCAATCTCTCGCCGGCCGACGACGTGCTGATCTCGGTGGAGCGTCCGCTCAATCTCGACGCGCCGGGCCAGCTCGTCGCCTCGATCCTGTCGAAGAAGATCGCCGCGGGCGTGACGCGCCTCGTGCTCGACATTCCGGTCGGGCCGACGGCGAAGATGCGCGATAGCGCCGCTGCCACGCAGCTGCGCAAGCTCTTCGAATATGTCGCCGGACAGATTGGGCTCGCCCTCGACGTCGTCATCAGCAATGGCGTCGAGCCGGTGGGGCGCGGCATCGGGCCGGCGCTCGATGCGCGCGACGTGATGCAGCTGCTTCATCGCGACCCGGGCGCGCCGTCCGATTTGCGCGAGCGTGCCCTGGCGATTGCCGCGCGCGTGCTCGAATTCGATCCCGCGCTGCGCGGCGGTGCGGGGCTTGCGCGTGCACGCGAGCTGCTCCAATCGGGCGCGGCGCTCGCCAAGATGGAGCGCATCTGCGCGGCGCAAGGCAAGCCGCCGGTCCAAGCCCGCCTCGGTCCGCTGACGCATGATCTGCCGGCCGAGGCGGACGGCATGGTCGCCGCGATAGACTGCTATCGCATCGCGCGTCTGGCCCGCGCCGCCGGCGCGCCGACCGATATGGGCGCGGGCATCGATCTCTTCAAGAAAGTCGGCGACCGCGTCGAGAAAGGCGAGCCGCTCTATCGCATCCATGGCTATCTTGAGGCCGATTTCCGCCTGGCGTGCGAAGGTGCTGCCGCCGATAGCGGCTATCGGCTTTCGGCCGTCGCGACAGGCCAAGGCTGAGGCGGCTTGGGCGTCTGGTCGTCGCTCGCCGTCATCTGATCAGCGCCGCGACCGCGGCCTGGACCGTTGCGGCGATCTGCTCTTCGCGGCTGCGCCGGTCGCCCTCGGTCGGCAGCGACGCGGGCAAGATCGGCTCGCCGAAACGCACGGTGATCGCGCCGCGTCGCGGGAACCGCCTCTCGACCGGCCAGGCGGCGAAGCTGCCCTCGATATAGACCGGCACGATCGCAACGGCGCGGCGCTCCATCAGCGCGCCGTTGCTGGGAAGAAAGCGCTGCAAGCGGCCGTCGCGGCTCCGGCCGCCTTCGGGAAACCAGACGAGATTCCAGCCGCGCTCGAGCACGGCCCCGCCCATCGTCAATCCCGATGCCGCGGCGCGATCGGGATCGATCGGAATGACGTGCGCGAGCCGGCTGAACAAGCGTCGCAGCCGCGTTTGAAAGGCAACGCCCGTCCATCCGCCCCAATAGGTTCGTGCCAGCCGGTCTCGCGGCAGCGCCGCGCCGAGCACGAAAGGATCGAGATAGGACACGTGGTTGGGGCAAATGAGGATCGGGTCCTGCCGCGGCAGCTTCTCGATGCCCTCGACATGCAAATGAAAGCTGCGCCGCACCACCCAGCACAAAAGCGGCTCGGTCATCGCACGCAACGCGCCGAGCAGGGACCCGAGCGGCTTGAGCCACGGCATTTCCTCCGCGCGGGGCGTTTCGCTCTTGGCGGCTCGACGTGCCGTCGCGGCTTCGCGCAGCAAATCGCGCAAGGTCACGATCCGCGCGATCTCCTGTTCCTTGAGCGTGATGCCGAGATCGCGCTCGAGCGCGAGAGTGAGCTCGACCCAGCCGAGGGAATCGACGCCGAGATCGAGCTGAAGGATCGTATCGAGTGCCAAGCTGCGGTCCGCGAATCGCTTCGCCAGCCAGCGCCACACTGCGGCAGCAATGGGGTTGTCGAGGAGCTTGCGGTCGTCCTCGGAGAGCTCCGCCGTGCCTGGCGCCGCCTCGTGGCGCTGCGCCGCCTGATAGAGGGCCGGCAGCAAATGTCGCCGGATCTTGCCGAGCTGCGTGCGCGGCAAGGGCGCGGCGGCGACGGCAAAGCCCGAGAGGCGCGCATAGCTCGGCAGGCGCGTGGCGGCGGCCGCCAAGCCTTCGCGCAGCGCCTCGCCCAGGCGCAACGCGCCGAGATCGCGCGCCGCGGCGAGATCGGGCACCACGAGCCCGACCAATGTGCCGTCGATGCCGAGCAAGGCCGCTTCGCGGACCAGCGGCGCGGCCGCGTAGACGCCCTCGAATTCTTCGGGGAAAAGCTTCTTGCCGTCGGCGAGGACGATCGTCTCGGTCTTGCGTGCGGCGATATGAAGATATCCTTCGGCGTCGATCGAGCCGAGATCGCCGGTGCGGAACCAGCCATCTGGCGTGAACGCCGACGCCGTCTTCGCGGGATCGTCGCGATAGCCGGAAAAGAGCGACGGGCCACGCGTCTCGATCTCGCCGACGCCGTCGGCGTCCGGCGCGGCGATGCGGATTGTCATCCCCGGCACCGGCTTGCCCGCCGAACCCGGGACCGCCGCGCCCGGCGGGTTGAAGGTCAGCATCGACGCGGTTTCGACCAGGCCGTAGCCGGTGAGCATTTCCCAGCCGAGCGCGTCAAGCGTCTCCTCGATCTCGGCATTGATCGCGGCGCCGCCGCTGACGAGAAGCCGCAAGTGCGGCGCCACGCCACGGCGTACCGGCGCGAGCAGGAGCTTGCCCGGCCAGCGCGTACCGTGGCGCTGTGCCTTGATGCTGAGCGCGAGAAGCCGCCGCCACAGCGACGCGAGCGCTTTCGGCTGCGCCGCGATGCCCCGCCGCACATTGTCGAGCAGCGCCGTATAAAGCCGCGGTACGCCGACCAGAGCGGTGACGCCGCCGTCGCGAATGGCGGCGATGAGTTCGGGCCCGCTGACACCGGCGGGCAGCACGACGCCGCAGCCAAGCGCCAGCGGCGTGATCATCCCGATCGTCAGCGGATAGGCGTGATAGAGCGGCAAGGGCAGGAGCGCGCGATCGCCTTGCCCGACCAGATGCGTCGCCGTCAAAGCGCGCACATTGATCAAGAGATTGGCGTGGGCAAGGGGCACCGCCTTCGGCGTTCCGGTCGTGCCCGAGGTAAAGACGATGACCGCGGGGTCGCTCGCTGTCGGCGCGGGCAACAATGTTTCCGCCACCGCGAGACAGCTTTGCCAGCTCGCGCCCGCGTCGGTGTCATTCTCGCGGTCGAGGATGATCGGCACGCAAGCGGGGGCGATCTTGCGCAGCCTTTCGGCGCTTGCCGCCATGGTGAAGACGAGGCGGCACTTGCCGGTCTCGATCATGCGCGCGAGATCGCGGTCGTCGTTTTGGGCATCGAGCGGCACGGCGACGGCACCCGCCGCGACGATGCTCCAGAAGGCGACGATCCAGCGCGGCGAATTCGGCGCGATCAGGGCGACGCCGTCACCGCGCGCGATGTCGCGTTGCGCGAGCCCGGCGCCCAGGCGTGCCGAGATCGTGCCGAGCTCTGAAAAAGAGAGGGTCTCCTGGCGATCGCCGGCAAAGGCGAGGATCGCGGCCTCGCTCCCCCGCGCCGCAAAGCCGCGCCGCAATTCCTCCAATGTGCCGGGCAGTGTGGCGGGGTCGGCCATGGGACAACCCTTTCCGCGTTCTTTCGCGGCGTTGCCCTGCGCGCCGCCGCTTCAGCGAAACCTATTCGTCGCGATGCCAGGTGACGCGAACGAAATATCCGCCCTCGTCGAAATGCTCGGCGAGCGTGCCCTTGTATGCGTCCTTCATCGCGTTGCCGATGCGCCGCGGCAGATGAATATCGGTGGTCGAGATTTCGAGCCGACCTTGTGTGGCGTCGTCGATTCCCATGATGCGGTTGAGCGGATGCTCGGTCTTCTCGGCCTGCTCTTGATGATGCACGAGGCCGAGAATGGCATTCTTCTGCGCCGTGACGACCGGGCCGCTCAAGCTGACGATGCCGGCGGGGAAGCGGTCGTTGATGCGGCGGCACGCCTGGCACAGCGTTGGCTCGGCCGCCTCGGGGCGTGGCGCCCAATGCCAGCGGCCATGCTGGTAGACGGCGCCGCATTGCGTGCAGAAGGCGGGTTCCGACAATTTGGCGGCCGGGGCGTAGGGATCGAGAACGTGATCCTGCTGCGCGCGGCCGAAGCGGCGGCGGCCGGCTCTCTCCGGCGAGGAGGGGCGCTGGGGCGGGAGGTTGGTAGGGCTCATGGCGTTTTCCTGCATCTCGCGGGGGTGGACCGAAGATCACAATTGCTCCGGCACGCGACGTCGGCCTTGACCTGCATCAAGCGCTTTGCCGCGCGCCGCGCCTTCGCGTCACTCGACGATATGGTGCTTGCCGAGCGGCGTGACCGTGCTCGCTTGCGGGCCGTGCTCGCTCTCGTTCTCGGCGAGAACCAGCGAGACCTCGGCGCCGACATCGATCTTGTCGAAGCCGCTGCCGACGACGCTGTTCTTGTGAAAATAGATCTCGCGCCGGTCCGAGGTCTCGACGAAGCCGTAGCCTTCATAGGGGAAGAGGCGGATGACGGTGCCGTGGAGCGGCGCCTCATGCGTCTTCACCTCGCCGCGCATCCGGCGCGCGCGATCCTCCAAGACGCGCCCGAGCGTGTCGCACGCGACGCGGATCGCGACATAGATGTCCTCATGCGCGTGGTCGTTCGGACCGTTGCGCGTGACTGGAATCTCCTCGCCGGGCATGCTGAGATCGATGCGGACACTGTAGAGCTTGCCCTTGCGCTGATGCTGGTGCGGCGCCTCGACCCCGACGCGGCAGGCGATGATGCGGTCGAAGAAGCGCTCGAGCCGCTCGGCCCGCTTGCGGATCGCGGCCTCGACGGCCTCGGACGGGCCCATATGGCGGAAGGTGATCTGAAGGGGGATTTGCATGATTGGCACCGGTTTGTTTCTACATTCAGAATCTGGGGTCGCGCGCGGCCTCCCGCTATAGGCCGACCGGCGCGGCTGATGATCTTTCACGAAGGGATAGACGCGCCGTGGCGAGGCGGCCTTGACCTGCGTCAAGGCCTTGCGCGTCGTCATGAAACGGGGCTTTGCGAGGCCTGCGCGGCGCGGCGAGCCGCGCCTGCGCTCAATGCGCCATGAAGACGGGCACGGTCATCTGCTGAAGGATCTGGCGGGTGACGCCGCCGAGCATGAGTTCCTTCGCGCGCGAATGCCCGTAGCCGCCGATGACGAGCATATCGACGTTCGAATCCGAGATATAGTTGAGCAGCGCGTCGCCGGTCGTGATGTCGGAAGCGACCGTCGTCGCGGCCTCGACGCGCACGCCGTGGCGCGCCAGATGCAGCGCGATATCGACGGTCGGCATGCCCGCCTCGTACTCGGCTGCGCGCTCGGGATTGACGGTGAGAACGATCACCTTGCGCGCGGCCTCGAGGAGGGGCATCGCGTCGGCCAGGGTTCGCGCCGCCTCGCGTGTCGGCGTCCACGCCACCAGCACGGTCTCGCCCACCGTCTTGTAGTGGCCGATATAGGGCACGATCAGGATCGGACGGCCGGAGTAGAGCAACACCTCTTCGGGAATCCGTGCGGCATTGACCGCAGGCGGATGGCGCGGATCGATCTGGCCGACGATGGTCAGATCGGTGTAGCGCGCGTGCAGGGTGACGGTTTCGGCCGGCAGGCTTTCGATGAAGCGCCATTCGCCTTCGACGCCCGAGCGGCGCAGCTGCTCGCGGAATGCCGTCTCTGTCCCCTTTGCTTGGGCAAGCTCGGCATCGCGCAGCTTCGTATAGCTCTCGAAATGGTCGAGCCGGCCCGGATAGCTATAGGCGAGCGCCGCCAGCGCCGCGGTCAAGTCGAGCGCGTAGAGCCCGGTCAGATGCGCGCCGTGCTTTTCCGCCACGGCGATCGCATAGTCGAGGCGATTGCGGCTTTGCTCGGAATTATCGAGCTGAACCAGAAGATCCTTGTAGGGCATGGTCGCCTCTCCTCCGGTGGCTAATGCGCGAGCAGGCTCAGCAAGGCGAGCACGGTCAGCGCAGTCAAGGCAAGGATAAAGCGGTTTTCGGTGGTCGCTGCGGCCTGCGCCGCACGCGCTCGTTTGCGCTGCGCTGCGCGCGCGCCTGTTTCGATCCGAGAGAATTCACTCATCATGGGTCGCCTCCCGTTGCCAATGCTTGACGAGCGAACCGTACCATCCCGCCGCGAAACGGTGCTTGATCTGGGTCAAGCGCCGCTGCGGCCCATCGAGCGGGCCAGCAGGCGCCGCAATTCGCTCAAAGGCCGCGTATTGAGCACATCGGCTTTCTCGAGCCAGCCACGCCGCGCCTGGCCGACGCCGAAGCGAAGATAGCTCAGTTCCTGCGTGCGGTGCGAGTCCGTGGCGATGCTTACCAGGACGCCTTCTTCCTTGGCCATCCGGCAATGGAGGTCGGTGAGGTCGAGGCGCTCGGGGTGCGCGTTGAGCTCGACGAATGAGCCGCGCGCCTTGATCGCGCGCAGCACGCGCGGCATGTCGATGTCGTAAGGCTCGCGCTCGGCGAGGAGGCGCCCGGTCGGATGCGCGAGGATCGAGAAATGCGGCCGCTCGAGCGCGCGCAGGATGCGCTCGGTCTGCTTCTCGCGCGAGAGGTTGAACCGGCTGTGGATGGCGCCGACCACGAGGTCGAGCTTGCCCAGCACGCTGTCGGGCAGGTCGAGCGCGCCGTCCTCGAGGATGTCGACCTCGATGCCTTTGAGGAGTGAGATGCCGAGGCCTTCCGCGTTGAGCCGGTCGATCGCGTCGATCTGCCGGCGCAAGCGTTCCGGATCGAGGCCATGCGCGATGGTCAGATGCCGCGAATGCTCGGTGATGCCGAGATAGGTATCGCCGCGCGCCTTGGCCGCCTGCGCCATCTCGCGCAAGGTATTGTGGCCGTCCGTCGCCTTGGTGTGGGCGTGGAGATCGCCTTTCAAATCGCCGAGCTCGACGAGCTTGGGCAGGAGGCCCTTCGCCGCCGCTTCGAGCTCGCCGCGGTTCTCGCGCAGCTCCGGCTCGATATAGGGCAGCCCGACGGCGCGATAGACATCGGCCTCGGTCTTGCCGCCGATCCGCTTGGCGCCGCGAAAGACGCCGTATTCGTTGATCTTCAGCCCTTTCTTCTGGCCCATCGCGCGAACCGCGATGTTATGAGCCTTGCTGCCGGTGAAATAATGGAGCGCGGCGCCGTAGCTTTCCGCGGCGACGACGCGAAGATCGACTTGCAACCCGGCGCGCAGCAGCACCGTCGCCCGGGTCGGGCCGGAGGCGACGATCTTGCCGACTTCCTCGTAGCGCGTGAACCAGTCGATGACCGGCTGCTGCTTGTCGGCGGTTGCCAGCATGTCGATATCGCCGATCGTCTCCTGGCAGCGGCGATAGCTGCCGGCGACAGCGACCTGGCCGACATGGGGCGCGCGCTCGAGATAGGCGAGGAGCGGGGTGACATAGGCCTCGGCGGTGGCGCGCTGTATCCGTTCCGGCGCGCGCGGCTTCGCCAGCGCTTGCAGCAAGCTCTTCTCGATCGTCGGCCCGAAGCCTGGCAGGCGCCCGACGCGGCCGTCGAGGAGCGCGCGGTGAAGCTGCGTCAGGGTATGAATGCCGAGGTCGTGATAGAGCGCCTTGGCGCGCTTGGGACCGAGCCCCGGCAGCTTCAAGAGTTCGGTGGCGATCGCCGGCGTGCTGCGATGCAGCGCATCGAGCGTGGCGAGATGGCCGGTTTCGACATATTCGCGGATCTTTTCGGCGAGATCCTTGCCGATGCCGGGCAGTTCGGAGAGGTCCTCCTTCCGCTGCAGCATGGTCGTGACATCGGTGCCGAGGCCGCCGAGGGTTCGTGCCGCATTGCGGTAGGCGCGCACCCGGAAGGGGTTGGCCTCGTCGAGCTCAAGCAAGGTCGCCATTTCCTCGAAGGCCTTGGCGATCTCGGCATTGCGGACCGGCATTGGGGTTCTTCCCAAAACGCGCGAGAAACCTAGGGGCCGGGGCTTCGGCCCGCCTTGATTCACCTCAATCCCGCGCGCCATCGGTTTGATCGATCTCAAAGAGCGGCGGCGCGGAAAGCCTATCGTGGCGGGAGCCATCCTACCGTTCGGAGAAACACAGGGCCAAGCCATGAACGAGATCGTCGAAACCGCACCCGCGATGGTTACGGCGAAGATCGACCGCTGGCTCGAGGCGGTCGATCCGGCGACGCCCTGCATCGTCATCGATGTCGACGTGGTTCGCGCGCAATGCCACGCGCTCGCCGCCGCCTTTCCCTTCGCCGAGATCTTCTACGCGGTGAAGGCCAATCCCGCGCCCGAGGTGATCGCGACCCTGGCGGGTCTCGGCGTCGGCTTCGATCTGGCGAGCGAGGGCGAGATCGCGCGCTGCTTCGAGCTTCGTATTCCGGCCGCGCGTCTCTCTTTCGGCAACACGGTCAAGCGCGAGAGCGACATCGCCCACGCGCATCAGCATGGCGTGCGGCTCTATGCCTTCGACAGCCAGGCCGAGCTCGAGAAGATCGCGCGCGCGGCACCCGGCGCCGAGGTGTTCTGCCGGCTCGCCGTCGCGGGCGGCGGTGCGGAATGGCCGCTGACGCGGAAATTCGGCTGTCATGCCGAGATGGCGATCCATCTCCTGCTCCAGGCGAGAAAGCACGGGCTTCGGCCGGTCGGCGTCTCCTTCCATGTCGGCTCGCAGCAGACCGATCCCGAGACCTGGCAGCCCGCGATCGACATGGCCGCCGATGTCTTCCGCCATTGCCTCAAAGGCGGCGTCGCGCTCGACTTGCTCAATCTCGGCGGTGGATTTCCGGCGCAGTACCGCCACAAGCTGCCGCCGATCACCCATTATGCCGAAATCATCGACGGCGCGCTGCGCCATGCTTTCGGGCAGCCGCCGCCGCGGATCATCATCGAGCCCGGGCGCTACATGGTCGGTGACGCGGGGCTGCTGCGCACGCGCGTGTTGCTGATTGCGCAGAAATCGCGCCATGCGCGCCATCGCTGGGTCTATCTCGATGCTGGGCGTTACAACGGTCTGGCCGAAACCTTGGACGAGCGCATTCAATACCGGTTGCGCAGCCCGGGCGATGGCTCGCCCGCGGGTCCGGTGATCCTCGCCGGCCCGAGCTGCGACAGCACCGACATCCTATATCGGCGCGCCGATTACCAGCTACCCTTTGATCTCGCGATCGGCGATCCGGTCGATTTCCTCTCGGCCGGTGCCTATACCGCGAGCTACGCCTCGGTGGAATTC
>JBJKPV010000269.1:0-7340 GCA_046706015.1 Allostellaceae bacterium
CCGATCGTGGTCGGCTGGATCCTCCCGCGCTGGGGATTGAACGCCGTCTTCGTCGCCTTCGGGCTCTCGGCCCTGATGGGGGCGCTCGTCGCTCTGTTCTTCGCGATCGAGACCCGCGCGCATGTGCTCGAGAAGCTCTCGCCAGCACTGAACTCGCGTTAGCGCCGGCTCCAGCGCAGCAGGCGCGCCTCCGCCGCCTGGAGCGCGAGATTGCTGACGAGGCCGATCGCGCCCAAGAGAATGACGCCGCCGAAGAGATTGGCGGAGTGGAACGCGCGTCCCTCCAAGAGGATGTAATAGCCGAGACCGTTCTCGCTGGTCAGCATTTCGCCGACCACGGTCAGGACCAGGGAGACGGTAAGACCGAGCCGCGCGCCGGCAAGAATGTCGGCTTGCGCGTTGGGCAGCGCGACCTTCCACAGCATCTGCAGCCGGCTGAGCTTCAAGACACGGCTCACTTCGACGAGGCGCGGCTCGACCGCAGATACGCCGTGGATGGTCGCCAGCAACACCGGCCAGATCGCGCCGAGCGCGATCACCGCCAGCACCATGTCGCCGCCGAGGCCGAGGAAAGCGATCACGATCGGCATGAAGGCCGAGACCGGCACCGGGCGGATCATCTCGAGCGTGGGCCCGAGGAAATCACGCGCTTGGCGCGAGCTGCCAATGATCGCGCCGAGGACGATGCCGACGCAGGACGCGACCACCCAGCCATAGACCATGCGTTGGACGGTCGCGAGTGTGACCTTGGTAACCGGGCCCGTGGCGAAGCCGGTGACGAGCGCGTCCCAAGCGCGATCCGGCCCGGGGAGGAAGACCGGCGGGATGCCGCCGTGATCGGCGACCAATTGCCACAGCGCCACCAAAAGCGCCGTCACCGCGACGCTGCCGAGATACCACAGCGCGCGGGCCCGGCCGCTCATTGTGCCTCCGCCGCCACGCCCGCGCGGCCGAACAGCCGGCGCTGCGCGAAGAGGAGCGCGGCGTTCAAGCCGCCGCCGATGATCCCGATCCACAAGAGCATGGCGAACATCCGCGCCGGATGGAGCGATTGCGACGCCTTCATCAGCTCGAAGCCGATGCCCAGCGGATTGATTGTGATCTCGACCGTGACGGCGATAATGAGCGCGACCGCCGCAGAGAGGCGGAAGGCCACGAAGTAGCGCGGCAGCGCCGCCGGTAGTACCACCTTGGCGACGCGCGCTATGGGCGACAGCCGCAGCACGCGGCTCAAATCGAGAAGCTGCGGCTCGATATTGGCAATCGCGGCATGGCCGTAGATTGCCACCGGCCAGAAGCAGGCGAAGGCGCAGAGCGTGATCTCCATGGGAAAGCCGAAGCCGAAGATCAGCATCGCCACCGGAATGAGCGCGACCGGCGGCACCGGCCGCAGCACTTCAATCGAGAACTGCATCAGCCGGGCGAAGGCCGGAACCAACCCCATGACAATGCTGAAGACGAGCGCAAGCCCGCCGCCGATGCCAAGCCCGCAGAGAACGGAGAAAAGCGTTTCGCCAGTACGATGGAGCAGCGTCCCGTCGGCCAGCGCGCCGTAGAACGCGACCGCGATCTGGGAGGGTGCCGCCAGCGAATCGCTTTTGATCCCGCTGACTCGCATGCCGACTTCCCAGAACACCAGGAACGCCACCGGGAAGAGAGCGCCTTTCAGCGCTTTCACGACGCGCCTGCGCTGATGAAGTTGAAGATCTCATGACGCAGCCGGATGAACTCCGGATCTTCGCGTGTCGCGAGCTGGTTGCGCGTGCGCGGCAGGCTCACCTCGAAGATCTGGGCGATCCGCCCCGGATTGGGATAAAGCGCGACGACGCGATCGCCGAGATAAATCGCCTCCTCGAGGTCATGCGTCACGAAGAGCGCGGTGGTGCGGCTCGTTTGTATGATGCGCAGCAGCTCGTCCTGTAGGGCCTGTCGCGTCATCGCGTCGAGCGCGCCAAACGGCTCATCCATCAGCAGCACGGCGGGCTCCTGCGCGAGGCAACGCGCGATCTGGAGGCGTTGCTGCATGCCGCCCGACAGCTGGATCGGGAACTGCTCTTCATGGCCGGCAAGGCCCACCTTCTCGAGCAGCGTGGCGATACGGCGCGCGCGCTCGGCGCGCGGCACGCCCGTCGCCTCGAGCGCCAGCGACACGTTTCCGGCGGCATTGCGCCACGGAAGCAGCGCCTTGCCGTAATCCTGGAACATGAAGGCGACCGCTTGCGCCGGCCCGGTCACAGCCCGCCCGGCATAGGTGACGGCGCCATGTTGGGGCGCGAGCAACCCCGCGACCATGCGCAGCATCGTTGTCTTGCCGCAGCCCGAGGGACCGACCATGCAAACGAACTCGGAGCGCGCAACACTCAGATTGACGTCGTGGAGAATCGGCCTTGTTCCGAAACTGTGCGAGACGCCGCGAAATTCGATCAGCGTCTCCGAACGAGCGGACTGATCGGTCATGACGCGGCAGGAAACGACGCAGAATGCGGAGTTGCTGTTGATGGCATGGCGCGCAGCTTGCCCGGACGCGCGCCGCTTGTCGAGCGCCGCCGGCGCCATCCGCCGCACGCGATCCTGCGCGCGTGCAGCACGCAAGATGTGGGCATGTGGTGGGATTGCTCGCGCGCGAGGTGGGAGAGCCTTCGCTACAACGGCCGCATCGTCTGTGCTAGCTTCGCCGCGTTGAATCCGGGCCGGCGACGGCCGCAGCGAAGGAACCGGGAGGAATTCGCATGTTGCGTATCAAGACTCTGGCACTGGTGGGCGCCGCCATCGCGATCGCGCTTTCAAGCGCGTGCCCGGCGCGTGCGCAAGAGAAGATCAAGATGGCCTACACCGCGGTCAGCGGCTTCACCTTGGGCTACGTCGCCGAGCAGCAAGGCTTCTTCCAGAAGCACGGCGTCGACGTCGATTTCGTCCAGACTGCGATCTCCGGCAACATCCCCGGCGCGATCGTCAGCGGCTCCGTCGATATCGGCGGACCGACCATGCCCTCGGTCCTGCAGGCGAACGATGCGGGGCTCGATCTCGTCGTCTTCGCCGGCGGCGCGGTCTATCCCTTGACCGGCGACGTGCTCGTGGTGCGGAAGGGTTCGGGCATCAAGACGACCAAGGACCTGAAAGGCAAGACCGTGGGCGTGCCGGGCTTGGGCGCGCTGCTTCACATCATGCTGCGTCGTAATTTGAAGGCGAACGGAGTCGACCCGGACAGCGTCCGCTATGTCGAGGTCGGCTTTCCACAAGCGGGCGACGCGCTGAAGAGCGGCCAGATCGACGCCTACCCCTCGCAAGCACCCTTCACCGCGCGCATCATCCAGTCGGGCGCGGGCGTCCCGGTCGCGAACTGGCTGCAGAGCACGCCCGACGGCACGCCGACCGTGGTCTGGGCGACGACGCGCAAATGGGCCGATGCGCATAAGCAAGCGATCGAGGCGTTGCGCGCCGGCATGCGCGAGGCCAAGGAATTCATAAAGACGCATAAGGCAGAGACGACGGCGGCGATCGCCAAATACACCGGCCTGCCGACCAAGGTCGTCGCCTCGATCGCAGTGCCCCCGCTCGATGTCGATTTGAACGCCAAGCAGATCCAATTCTGGATCGATATCTGCAAGGAGCAGAAGCTCATCAAGGGCAACCCGACTCCCGCCAGCCTCTGGGTGAAGTGAGGACGACCGCCGGCCGGAGTCTAATCGAACAGCGCCAGATCGATCGCGTCGCCCATCCGGCGATAGCCATTGTCGCTCGGATGGAGGTGGTCGCCGCAATCGTATTCCGGCAGCATGCTGGTCGGATGGCCGGGATCGCGTAGCGCCGCATCGAAATCGATCACCGCGTCGAAAGCGTTGCCGGTCCGAATCCACGCATTGATCGCCTGACGCTTTTCCTCGCCCGCCGGCGTCCAGGCACCGGGATGATAAGTCTCGTTCTCGTAGGGGATCAGGGTCGCGCCATAGATCACGAGCCCTTTCGCATGGGCACGCAGCGCGAATTGCTTCAAGCCTGCGATCATGTCATCGGCGGTGACGATTTCGGCCGGGTTGCCGCGCTGGTTGCGTAGATCATTGGTGCCGATGAAGAGCACGACATGGGTGGCGCCGGGCTGCGCCAACGCGTCGCGATCGAAACGCCTGAGCCCGCTCTCGCCGCGCATCTCGTGCAGGATGCGGTTGCCGCCGATGCCTTGGTTCATCACGGCGAAGCTTCGGCCCTTGCGCGCGACCAGTCGGCGCGCCAGCTGATCGGGCCAGCGGCTGTTCGTATCGAGGCTCGAGAGATTGCCCTCGGTCAAGGAATCGGCGAAGCAGACGATCCCGCCCGTGTCGCGCGGCGCGAACGTCTCGATCGCGCTGAGGAAATACCAATTCTGCGTCGTCGCCATGACGGGCATCGCGACCGCATCGGTGAAATCGCCCGGCGGCGAGATGTAGTTGGTCTGATGGCAATTGCCGTGGCCAGTGATCGGAAGGCTCTCTGGCACGTCGCCTGGCAGGTGGATGCTGACGGCGAGATCGGCCAGCGCCGGCACGTCGAGATCGACCGGATCGCTGACGATCAACGCGCCGACCGGGATCGTCGCGCCCACAGCACCGCCGAAGGTCACGGAGCGGAGCGAGTCCGGCACGACGCGCTCGCTTTGTCCCTCGCGCAAGCCCAGCCGCACCGCGCCGATCGCAAGTTTTTGGTTGCCGAAAGCGTTCGAGAGACGCAGGCGCAATCGCTTGCCGCCGAGCGAGACGCGCGTGATCAGACGCAATGTTTGATTGTTGAATTTGCTTTGGTCGACCGTGACCAGGCCGTTGCTCCAGGCGCCAACCCATTGCATGCCCACCGTCATGCGCATCCCCCTCGCCGCTTTCTTCGGCCGATCATAGGCAGGCATCGGGAGCGCGACAATCGCGCCCGCGAAACGCGCTTGTGCCGGCTCGCCGGACGGGCTTACCTTCGAGACGGCCGAACCGCAATCGGCGCGAACGAGCTCGAATGGTTGGTGGGAGGATGGCGATGCGCACCCAGATCGGCATTATCGGGGCCGGCCCCGCCGGTCTGCTCCTCTCGCATCTGCTGCAGCGCGCCGGCATCGAATGCGTGATCCTCGAGAACCGCAGCCGGACCGATATCGAGGGGACGATCCGCGCCGGCGTACTCGAGCATTGGGTGGTCGAGCTGATGAACGCGCTCGGCCTCGGCGAGCGCATGGTGCGCGAGGGCCGGCCGGACACGGGCGTCACCTTTCAGTTCCTGGGACGGCGCCACCATCTCGATTTCATCGAGCTGACCGGCAAGCAGATCACCGTCTACGCGCAGCATGAAGTGATCAAGGATCTCGTTGCGGCGCGCCTCAAGGCGCGCGGCGCGATCGAGTTTTCGGTCGGCGATGTGGCGCTCCACGACATCGAGAGCGACGCGCCCCGCATCACCTATCGAGACGCCAAGGGCAACGCCCAAGAGCTGCGCTGCGACTTCATCGCCGGATGCGACGGCTTCCACGGTCCTAGCCGGCAGGCGATCCCGGCCGCCGCGCGTAAGGAACTCGACATCGACTATCCCTGGGGCTGGCTCGGCATTCTCGCCCAAGCGCCGCGCTCCTGGCACGAGCTTATCTACTCGAACCACGACCGCGGCTTCGCGCTCCTGAGCACGCGCTCGCCCGAAGTACAGCGCATCTATATCCAATGCGACCCCAACGACCCGATCGAGGCCTGGCCCGACGACCGCATCTGGGCCGAGATGCAAGCACGCCTCGCCTTTCCGGGCTGGAAGCTGACCGAAGGGCCGATCTTCCAGAAAAACATCGTGGCACTGCGCAGCTTCGTTTGCGAAACCATGCGGCATGGCCGGCTCTTCCTCGCGGGCGACGCGGCGCATATCGTGCCGCCGACCGGCGCGAAGGGGCTGAACCTCGCCGCTTCCGATGTCTTCTATCTCTCGCGCGCGCTCGATGCCTGGTACAAGAAAAGCGAGAAGGCGCTACTCGATGGCTACAGCGAGACCTGTCTCTCGCGCATCTGGAAGGCCGAACGCTTCTCCTGGTACATGACGACGATGCTCCATCGCAACGACGCCGAGACGGCGTTCGAGCGGCGCATCCATCTGGCCGATCTCGATTATGCCGTCAGCTCGCACGCGGCCTCGACCGCGCTCGCCGAGGTCTATGTCGGCCTCCCGATCGAATGACGCCGCGGCCGCGCCCGCCGGCGGCTTTACCTTAATCCGAGATTCCAGGACGCCGGGCGGCGCCCACTTGGCTATGGAAAAGGGGCACCGAACCGGGCAACATGGCGCCGGCTCAGGAAGCGTCCACCGGGATCGCGGGCGCGAGGAGGAAACGCCATGATCAATCTGCAGGACATCCACTCCGTGCGGATCGGCACCGCCGACCTCGACGCCTCGACCAAATTCGCCACCGACATCATCGGACTTCAGCTCGTCGCGCGCGAAGGCAAGGCCGCCTATCTGCGCAGCCACCAGACCTCCGTGCGCGGCGACACGCGCGATTATTCACTCGTCCTGTTCGAGGGTGACCCGGCAGATCAAACCATCGGATTGGAGCTGCTCGATCCCGCCGATCTCGACACTGTCGGCGCTACGCTCGAGAATGCGGGGCATCGCGTTCATTTCGGCACGCGCGAGGAATGCGACAGCCGCCGCGTCAAGGCTTTCATCGCCTCAAACGATCCGAGCGGCAACAAGATCGAGATCTTTGCGCGCCCCTATCACAGCGGCACACGCTATTTCCCGGCGCGCGATGCCGGCATCACGCATTTCAGCCATATCGGCTTGTTCACCACCGACGCCACGCGCGACACGGAATTCTGGACCAGGCTGTGCAACGCGCGCGTCTCGGATTGGCTTGGCGAGTCACCCTTCCTGCGCATCGCCACCACGCATCACTCGATCGTGCTCTTCCCGGCGAAGCGCACCGGCATTCATCACATCAACCACCAGGTCGAGGATCTCGACGATGTGATGAAGTCCTATTACTTCCTCAAGGAGAAGAACGTCCGGATCGTGCACGGGCCCGGCCGCCATCCGATCTCGACCGCCGTCATGGTCTATTTCGAAGGGCCGGACCGTCTCACTTACGAATATTCCTGCGGCGTGAAGCACATCATGCCCGCGGACGAGGCGGCCTACCGCCCGCGGCAATTCTCGCTCGACGCCTACAATGCCTGTATGTGGGGTTCGCGCGCCGCCGAGCTCGCGGCCACGGCGGCCGATGCCCGTCCCAATGAGTGGCCGATGCGCGTCGTCGTCTAGGTCGATCGGGACGGCAGAGCCACCGCCGGCAAGAAGCGGCGTCCGGCACCCCGCTTCTCGGCCTAGCGCTGCTTGGCGACGACGCG
>JBJKPV010000270.1:0-5641 GCA_046706015.1 Allostellaceae bacterium
GCTATCTGATCGGCCGCGTCGTGCAGCACGGAAGGCGGCGGGCCGCAGAGATGCGCGAGGTCGCCGATACCGAGACCGCGATCGGTCTCGACCCGCTGATGGCCTCGGCGACGGCGATGCGCCAGGATTGGCTTGCCGACGAAGTCGCGGCCGCGCCCGCGCTCAAGGAATTGGGCGACGAGCAATGGCGCGAGGTGTTGGACAAATTGATCGCGCGCTTGAAGGACGATGCCCCCCACCCTAGCCCTCCCCCTCGAGGGGGGAGGGAAGGCAGGGGGTGAAGGTTCAAGTTCCGAGCACGTCCTTGAGGCGGTCGACCAGCCTTCCGTGGCGCTCCGCATCAGCGACCGAGACGCCCTTGCCCACGCCCAAATAGCGCTCCGCCACCTCGGCATTGTCGAGCAGATCCTTGCCCGTGCCCGAGAGTGTGACCCGTCCGTTCTCGATGACATAGGCGCGGTCGGCGATGGCAAGCGACAGCCGCGCATTCTGCTCCGACAGGAGAATCCCGCAGCCCTCGCCGCGCAAGCCGGCGATCAGCCGGAAGATATCCGCGACCAGCACCGGCGCCAGCCCCAGGGACGGTTCGTCGAGGACCAGGATGCGCGGCTTCGCCATCAGCCCGCGCCCAATCGCCAGCATCTGCTGCTGCCCGCCCGAAAGATGCGCCGCCGGCACGTCGAGCCGCTCCATCAGCGCCGGAAAACGCTCGCCGACCGCGGCGATCGCAGCCTCGAGCGTGGCCGTGTCGATATCCTGCGCATAGGCGCCGAGCCGCAGATTCTCGCGCACGCTCAAGCCGCCGAAGACCTGACGGCCTTCCGGCACCTGGGCGATGCCGGCGAGCACGCGGGCGCGCGCGCTGTCGCCGTCGATGCGCCTTCCCTCGAAGCGGATTTCGCCGCGCCGGATCGGGATGATGCCGGAAACGGCCTTGACCAGCGTCGACTTGCCTGCGCCATTGGCGCCGACCAGCGCCACGATCTCGGATGGCGCGACGCTGAGATCGATATAGTGGATGACGTCGACCGCCTCGTATACGGTCGAGACGCGCCGGAGTTCAAGCATCAGGGCCCCTCCTCGGTCTGGCCGACATAAGCGGCGATGACGCGCGCATCCTGCTGAATCGCGCGCGGGCTGCCCGAGGCGACGACGGTGCCGGCATCGAGCACGATCACCTGATCGGCGACGCCCATCACCAGCGACATGTTGTGCTCGACCACGACGACCGAGATACCTGCGTCACGCACCCCGCGCAGCAGTTCCGCGAGCTCCGCGGTCTCGGCGTCGTTCAAGCCCGCGGCCGGCTCGTCGAGCAGCAGGAGGCGCGGCTGCGACATCAGCGCGCGCACCACCTCCAAAAGCTTCTGCCCGCCCATCGGCAGATCGGTCGCCGCCGCGTCACGGAAGCTCTTGAGGCCGACCAAGTCCAAGAGCGTGTCGGCGCGCGCGACAAGGGCGCGCTCCTCGCGCCGCGCCGCGCCCAGCCACAACATTTGGGCAAGCGCGCTCGAGCGGAGATGGAGATGTGCGCCCGCCAGCACGTTCTCGAGCGCGGTCATGCCGGGGTAGATCCGCGCCGATTGGAAGGTGCGGATGAGCCCCAACGCCGCGACCTCGACCGGCGAGCGATCAAGCAGCGAGGTGCCATAAAATCGAGCTTCGCCGGCGTCGGGCCGGTAGAGTCCGCTGACGAGATTGAACAAGGTCGTCTTGCCCGCGCCGTTCGGTCCGATCACCGCAGTGAGGCTGCCATGCGGCACGATGAAGCTGACATCGTTGACGGCGTGAAGCCCGCCGAAGGTCTTGTCGAGGCCCGTGATCTCGAGCGCCGCCTCGCTCACCGCGCCGCCGCTCCTGCTGGCGCATCGCTTTTACGCCGCGCTGTGATGCGCCCGAGCCAGACCGCCGCCGTGCCGAACATCCCCTCGGGCAACCACAGGAAGCACAACACGAGGAGCAAGCCCTCGGCGAAGGTCTTGTAGAGGGCAAAGGGCTGGAAGATCGTCGGGATGAGCGTCAGGAGCGCGACGCCCAGGATCGGGCCGATCAGCGTCCCCTCGCCGCCCGCGACCAGCATCGCGATCATCTCGAAGGAGCGCGGCGTGCCGACCATCTCGGGCGAGAGGAAGTGGAAATAGAAGGCGTAGAGGCTGCCGGCGAGCGAGGCCAGCGCGGCCGATAGGCAGAAGGCGGCGAGCTTGTAGCGCGGCACGTTGACGCCGAGCGCGGCGGCGGCGGTCTGGTCGGTGCGGACAGCCTTGAGCGCGCGGCCGAAGCCGGCGCGCAATCCGCCATGGAGCGCCGCGATCAGGACGAAGATCAGGATCGCGACCAGATAATACATCTGCAGCGAAGAGCCGAAGACGTAAGGCCCGACCGAAAAAGAGGGAATGCCGACCAGCCCCGACGGGCCGCCGGTGACATCGGTCAGGCCGACCGTGAGCGAATCGATCATCAGCCCGAAAGCCAAAGTCGCCAGCGCCAGGAAATGCCCGCGCAGCCGCATCGTCACCAGCGAGAGGCCGAAGGCACAGATAATCGAGAGCACGATCCCTGCCGCGACTCCGAGTAGCGGCGGCCATTGATAGGTGGTGGCGAGGACCGCAGCAGTGTAGCCGCCGATCGCCAGGAAGCCGGCGTGGCCGAGGCTGACCTGCCCGGTAAAGCCCATCAGCACGTCGAGGCCCAGCACGGCGATGAAGAGAATGCCGGTGATGACGAGCGAGTTGAGAATGCCGGTCGGTGGCAGAACCAAGGGCAGCACGAGAATGAAAATCGCGGCGAGAGCGGCGAAGAACATCCCGCCGCGACCTTCGAGGCGAACGATGGCGCGATGGATGCGCTGCTCGTCGCGCACGTCCTGGCGCCGCGCCGGGCCGGCGGTGAAGAGCCCATTGGGGCGCCAGAGCAGCATGGCGAGAAGGAGCGCCAGCGCCAGCCCGTTGGCGAAGAGCGACGAGACGTAGCCCGCGGCGAGCTGCTCCGAGACGCCCAGCACCAGCCCGCCGAAGATCGATCCGGCGAAGGCGCCAAGGCCACCGACCGCGACCGAGATGAAGCCGAAATTTGTGAAGAAGCCGCCGGTGTCGAATTCGAGCGAGGTGATCGGCGCGACCGCGATCCCGCCGAGCGCCGCGATCACAGCGGCGAGCGCGAAGCTGAGCAAGATCATGCGCGGCACGTCGATGCCCATGAGCCGCGCCGCCAGGCGGTTCTCGGCGCAGGCGCGGAGCGCCAGGCCCAGCCGGGTGCGCGCGAGCAGGAACCACAGGCCGATAATGATCGCCGCCGCGGTACCGATGATCCAAAAGCCCTGGGTCGGCACGTGGATGCCATGAATGTCGACCGGCGTCTCGCCGGATATCGGCGGCAGCGCATATGGCTGGCTCGACCAGCCGATGAGGAGCACGCCTTGGATGAGCGTGAGCAAGCCGGCGGTCATGACGAGAATGCTGCTCACGGGCAGGCGGGTCAGCGCGGGAACGAAGGTGGTGTAGCCGAGCAGCAGCCCGCCCAACGCCGTCCCCGCCAGCGCGCCGACGAGCGCGACGGCGATCGGCAAGCCCCAGCTCACTTGAAGCGTGTACATCAGCAAGGCGCCGAAGACGCAGAAACCGCCCTGCGCCAGGTTGATGACGCCGGTGACGCGATAGACGAGCGAGAAGCCCAAGGCGAGCACGGCGAAGACCGCGCCCTGGAGCAGGCCGCCGATGATGATTTGTATGGCTTGGTTCACGCCACCGGCGCCACGACGATCATAAGAGCCCCCCTTAATCTTATGCCCGCGACGGCCGCGCGCTTCCGTCGGGCGATTGGCAAACCGCTTGCGTCAGGCCGCGACCTGTCGCGGCGTCGCGACCAGCCGGCGCACGGCTTCGGGCGTCGCGCGGTTCTGGCCGGCGATGTCGAGCGCGCTGCCGTGAGCGGCCGAGGAAAAGAGCACGGGCGTACCGAGGACGAGCCCGGCGGGATCGCCCATGCTGATCGCGACTTTCCGCAACGCCACGCCCGCTTCCCCGCGTCAGACGGTGACCGGATCCGTACCCAGCTCGCTGAACAGGCCGTGCTTGGCGCCTTCGGCGAATTTGACGTTCTTCGGCAACACGATGGCGCAGGAGCGCACGCGCTGTGATTCCGGGGTCAAGCCGGGGATTTTTTTGCCTTCGCGATTGGCCTTCATCGCCCGCAGTAGCGTACGGCGCGCCATGATGATGCCGTTATCGGTCGAGACCAGATTCTCGAGGCTGCGATCGATCACCGGCCCCATGCTTTCTTGGAGCGAGGCATCCTGCATGCCGACACCGTCGATCCCGCTGAAGGACTTGCCCGAAATCTGCGCTTCGCGATTCATCAGATAGTCGTTGCTCTTGTTGGCGAGCGGAATGAAGGTCCCGGGGATCGCGCGAACATGGATGCCCGCGCCGTCATCCATCGCGGCGATTTCCTTCCGTGTCAGCGCGCGCCGCGGGTGATAGCTGATGCTCCATGACCAGGTATTGCTATCGTCGATTGGAACCCAGGCGTGGCCGCCGATCGGGTTGCCGCCGCGCGGCGCGATCAAGGTGTAGAACGGCATGACCCAAGGCGTGATGCGCCAGTAATATTGATCGCCCTCGGCGTTGCGCCGCGCCGCGATCAAGAGGCCGCCGTCGAATTCGGCGACGTCGAAAATCGGCATCAGATCGCGCTGATTGTATTCGTTGCCCTTGCTGCCTTGGAACAGCGGATCGGATTTGAGCGCGCCTTCATGCAGAAAGGAGACGTGGCTCGAATCGATGCCGCCCTCGACAGCCTGGAGGTAGTTGCACGCTTGCACCCGCTTCGAGATGTAGCGCTGCTCCGGCGGCACCAGCGCCCATTCGAAGCCGGGCGGCGCCGGCTTCAATTCGGGCGGGCCCATATAGGTCCAGATGATGCCGCCGCGCTCGATGCAGGGATAGGATTTGAGCTTGATGCGGCTGCGCATGCCCGTCTCTTCGGACTCCGAGGGCAAATCGACGCACTGGCCGTTCACGTCGTATTTCCAACCGTGATAGGGACAGCGCAGCCCACATTGCTCGTTGCGCCCGAACCACAGCGAGACGCGGCGATGGGCGCAGAACTCGTCGATCAAACCGATGCGGTCTTCACTGTCGCGGAAGGCGACGAGGCTCTCGCCGAGCAGCTTGACCCGGACCGGCGGACAATCAGGCGCCGGCAATTCATCGGCGCGCAGTGCGGGAAACCAATAGCGCCGCATCAGATCGCCCATCGGCGTGCCGGGGCCGACTTCGGTCAAAAGCTTGTTATCCGCGGAGGACGTAGCCATGGCTCACCTTAGAGAAATATCGCGTGATTGCGCCTAACGATGCGTCGGCGCCTCGTCCGGGTCAATGCAGATCTGGTCGCCTTCGAGGTGAACGGTCCAGACGCGAACGGGCTCGGTGCAAGGCGGAAAGCTGGGCTCACCGGTCGGGATGTGAAAACGCCCCTGGTGAAAGGGGCATTCGATCTCATCGCCGATGATCGTGCCCTCGCCGAGCGAGCCCGGCCCGTGGCTGCAGAGATCCTGGCTGACGTAATAGCGGTCGCCGAGGCGATAGACCGCGTAAGCGACATCGTCAACGACGATGCGCGTCGCAAATTCGCCTTCGAGCAC
>JBJKPV010000271.1:0-13441 GCA_046706015.1 Allostellaceae bacterium
CGCGGGCCCGCGAGCGAGGGCTCGACCGTGTCGAGATCCAATTCGAGCGTGTCGGTGAAGACCGGGTCGGGCGTCTTCTCGTCATGCCACAGGCCTTGCGCCTTGGCATAGGCCTCGACCAGCGCGACCCGCGCCGCGTCGCGGCCGGTGAGGTTCAGATAGCGGATGGTCTCGGCGTCGATCGGGAAGAAGCCGCAAGTGGCGCCGTATTCGGGCGCCATGTTCCCGATCGTGGCGCGATCGGCGAGCGGCAGATTGGCGATGCCCGGCCCGTAGAACTCGACGAAGCGGCCGACCACGCCCTTCTTGCGCAGCATCTGGACGACTGTCAGCACGAGATCGGTCGCGGTCGCGCCTTCGCGCAGCGCGCCGCTCAAGCGGAAGCCGACCACTTCGGGCAGCACCATCGAGATCGGCTGGCCCAGCATCGCGGCCTCGGCCTCGATGCCGCCCACGCCCCAGCCCAGCACCGAAAGCCCGTTGACCATGGTGGTGTGGCTGTCGGTGCCGACCAGCGTGTCGGGATAGGCGATGGACTTGCCGCCTTCGCTCGCGGTCCAGACGACCTGGCCGAGATATTCGAGATTGACCTGATGGCAGATGCCGGTGCCGGGCGGCACGACGCGGAAATTATCGAAGGTGCCCTGGCCCCAGCGCAGGAACGTGTAGCGCTCCTGATTGCGCTCGAATTCGACCTTCACGTTGTTGCGAAAGGCCTGCGGATTTCCGAAATTGTCGACCATCACCGAATGGTCGATGACGAGATCGACCGGCGCGAGCGGGTTGATCTTCTTCGGATCGCCGCCGAGCTGCACCATCGCCTCGCGCATCGCCGCGAGATCGACCACCGCCGGCACGCCGGTCAGATCCTGCATCAGCACGCGAGCCGGCAGGAACGCGATCTCGCGCTCGGATTTGCGCGTCTTCAACCATTCCGCCACCGCCTTGATGTCGTCGACCGTGACCGTGCGCCCGTTTTCGAGCCGGATGAGATTCTCCAGCAGAACCTTCATCGAGAAGGGCAGGCGCGCGATATCGCCGAGCCCCGCGGCCTGGGCCGCCGCCTCGAGGCTGAAATAATCGTAAGATTTGCCGGCAACGCTTAGCGTGCGGCGGGCTTTCAGCGAGTCCTGGCCAGTGACGGGCACTTCGGGTCTCCTTGTCGGAAGGCGGTTTGGGTCGGGAAGGCGGTTTGGCTCCTGCTGCTACCGCCTTTGCCGCAGGAGATCAAGATTCCCGCGGAGGCGTGCATCTTCAGCGCGACCGCTTAAGAAAACACCTAGGAAAAGCAGCGGGATAACAAAAGAGAGGGGGCGCCGAAGCGGAGAAAAAATCACGCTTTCGCCATGATTCCTTCGCCGCGCCGTCGCATTCACAGGGTTTGATAGGGGCCAGGCGAGAGAGGCAATTGGCTTTTTCTCCCTCTCCGAAAGCGGTCTTCCCCCCGACCGCTCGTCACGCGGCCTCGGTTCCCCCGACCGAGGCCGCTTTTCTTTCTTTTGGGCGCAAGCCGCTCATCGGCTTGGCCTTTCAATGCCGGCGGGGACGCGGCACAATCGCCCGCCTCATGCCTTCGGCCGAGTCTCCCTCACCACCAACCCCAGCTTCCCGCGGCTTCGCCGGGACGCAACTTGCCTGCCGGCGCGGCGAGCGCCTGGTTTTCGCGCGCCTCGATTTCAGCCTGGCGCCCGGGGGCGCGCTGATCCTCATCGGGCCCAATGGCAGCGGCAAATCAAGCCTTTTGCGGCTGATGGCCGGGCTGTCGCGCCCGGCGCGCGGGACGCTCAGCTGGGACGGCGCGGCAATCACGGAAGACCGCGAGGCCCATTGCGCGCGGCTCCACTTCATCGGCCACGCCGATGCGTTGAAGCCGCTCTTGACCGTCGAAGAGACCTTGCGCTTCTGGGCGGGCATGCGGACACGCGAGCGCCCCGACCCGGCGCGACTCGACGCGGCACTGGCGCGGTTCGGTTTGGAAAGGGGCGCGGCGCTGCCCTGCCGCTACCTCTCGGCCGGTCAGCGCCGGCGGCTGGCTATGGCCCGGCTCGTCGCGTCGCCGGCGCCCTTATGGCTGCTCGACGAGCCCACCACCGGCCTCGACACCGAGGCCGCGAGCCAGCTTCTCGCGGCGATCGCGGCGCATCGCCGCGACGGCGGCTCAATCGTCCTGTCGACCCATGCGCCGCTCGAGATCGCCGACGCGACGTTTCTCTCGCTCGCCGATTACCGGCCGACGCGCGCCGATCTCAGCCTCGAGTTCGCCGCGTGAGCCGATTTGCCCGCCTGGTCGCGCGCGATCTGCGCCTGGCGCTGCGCCAGGGCGGCGATGCCGCGATGGTGATCGGCTTCTTCGTTCTGACCGTGGTCCTCTTCCCCTTCGGCGTCGGGCCGGAACTCGAGCTGCTCCAGCGCATCGCGCCCGGCATCCTGTGGGTCACGGCCCTGCTTGCCGCCCTGCTGTCGCTCGAGCGGCTGTTTCAAAGCGATTACGAGGATGGCAGCCTCGAAGCCCTGGTCTTGATGCCGCTGCCGCTCGAAGTTCAAGTGGCGGCGAAATGCCTGGCGCATTGGCTCGTCACCGGCTTGCCGCTGACCCTGGTCGCGCCGCTTTTGGCGCTGCTGCTTCATCTCGATCCGGCGGGCTATCCGACACTTTTGCTCGGTATGGCGCTGGGTACGCCGATCCTGAGCCTGCTCGGTGCCGTCGGTGCGGCGCTTTGCCTCGGGGCACGCCGGGGCGGCGTGCTGTTGTCGCTACTGGTCCTGCCGCTCTATATCCCGGTCTTGATCTTCGGCGTCGCCGCGGTCGAGGCACGGATTGAGGGGTTGAGCGCACGACCCCATCTCCTGCTTTTGGCGGCGCTGTTGGTGCTGACCGCGGCTCTGGTTCCATTTGCCGCTGCGGGCGCGCTGCGCCAGGCGGTAGAATGAGTCCCGCGTCGGCGGATTTTTCAGAGTGGTTGTGATGTTGCGTCTCGCCAATCCCAATCGTTTCATGCAGTGGTCGGGAAAGCTGTTGCCCTGGTGTGCGGTGGCGACGGCACTCCTGATCGGGGTCGGCACCTGGCTCGCGCTCTTCGTCGCGCCGCCCGACTACCAGCAAGGCGAGGCGGTGCGCATCATGTATGTGCACGTGCCCTCCGCCTGGATGGCGACGTTCGTCTACGCGGTGATGGCGGCTTCCAGCGGCGTCGCGCTGGTCTGGCGCCATCCGCTCGCCGATATCGCCGCGCGCGAAGCAGCACCCCTGGGCGCCGGCTTCACCTTTCTCTGCCTTGCTTCCGGCTCGCTCTGGGGCAAGCCGATGTGGGGAACCTGGTGGGTCTGGGATGCGCGGCTGACCTCGGTGCTGGTGCTGTTCTTCCTCTATCTCGGCTACATCGCGCTGGTGAACGCCTTCGACGACCCGACACGCGGCGCGCGCGCCGGCGCCATTCTCGCGCTGGTCGGCGTCGTCAACCTGCCGATCATCAAATTCTCGGTCGATTGGTGGAACACGCTGCATCAGCCGGCGAGCGTCTTTCGCTTGGGCGGCCCGACGATCGCTGCGTCGATGCTGTGGCCGCTCTTGGTAATGGCGCTGGGCTTCACCCTGCTTTTCGTCACCCTCCTCCTCTTGCGCATGCGCAGCGCGCTGCTCGCGGCGAAGCTGCGCGCGCTCCGCATCCTGCAAAGCGAAACCAGCCTGGCCGCGTGAGATGGTGGCGGTCGATCATTTTTTCGCGATGGGCGGCTATGCGCGCTTCGTTTGGCCGGCTTATGGATTGGCAGTGATTGTGTTGGGCGGCCTGGTCGCGCAAAGTCTGATCACCTATCGCAAGCGGCAGCGCGCGTTGCGCGCCGCGGAGAAGCATCGTCGATGACCAGCAGAAAGCGCCGGCGCCTTTTTATCGTCCTCGGCGGTCTGGCGCTGCTCGGCGTCACCACCGCGTTGGTTCTGATGGCGCTGAGCAATGACCTCGTCTTTTTCTACAGCCCGAGCGACATCCTGGCGCAGCACGTGCCCGACGGGCGCTATATCCGCGTCGGCGGCCTCGTCGCCCAAGGCAGCGTCAAGCATGATGCCGGCACGCTCGATTTCCGCATCACCGACGGCAAGAACGCGGTCGCGGTCACCTATCGCGGCGACGTGCCCGATCTCTTCCGCGAGGGCCAGGGCGTCGTCGCCGAAGGCAAGCTCGAGCACGGCACGTTCCGCGCCGCGACCGTGCTCGCCAAGCACGACGAGAAATACATGCCGCCCGAAGTGGTCGATGCGCTGAAGCGCGCCGGCCATTGGCAGGGCGAGCATCCGGCTACGGTCAAGGCGATGACGGGCGCGCGATGATCACCGAACTCGGACATTTCACCCTGATCCTCGCTTTGTGCCTGGCGCTGATCCAGGCCTCGCTGCCGCTTTGGGGCGCCGCGCGCAATCACGCCGGGCTGATGGCGGTCGGGCAGAGCGCGGCCGTCGCGCAGTTCGTTCTGATCGCGATTTCCTTCGCGGCGCTCGTTCACGCTTATGTCGTCTCGGACTTCTCGGTCTTGAACGTCGCCGAGAACAGCGCCGTCGCCAAGCCGCTGCTCTACAAGATCACCGGCGTCTGGGGCAATCACGAAGGATCGATGCTGCTCTGGGTGCTGATCCTGTCGCTCTTCGGCGCGGCGGTCGCGTTGTTCGGCGACAATCTGCCGCCCACCTTGCGCGCGCGCGTGCTCGCGGTGCAAGGCATGATCGGCGTCGGCTTCCTCGTCTTCATCGTCGCGACCTCCGATCCGTTCCTGCGCGTTCATCCCGCGCCCCTGAACGGCGAGGGCATGAATCCCGTGCTCCAGGACCCGGGCCTCGCCTTTCATCCGCCCTTTCTCTATCTCGGCTATGTCGGCTTCTCGGTGGCTTTTTCCTTCGCTGTCGCGGCGCTGATCGAAGGCCGCGTCGACGCGGCTTGGGCGCGCTGGGTCAGACCCTGGACCTTGGCCGCCTGGTGCACGCTCACCGTCGGCATCGCGATGGGAAGCTGGTGGGCCTATTACACGCTCGGCTGGGGCGGGTGGTGGTTCTGGGATCCGGTCGAGAACGCCTCCTTCATGCCCTGGCTCGTCGGCACCGCGTTGCTTCATTCCGCGATCGTGGTCGAGAAGCGCGACACGCTCAAAAGCTGGACCGTCCTCTTGGCGATCGTCACTTTCTCGCTGTCGCTGATCGGCACCTTCCTCGTGCGCTCGGGTGTCCTGACCTCGGTGCATGCTTTCGCGGTCGACCCGTCGCGCGGCGCCTTCATCCTCGTCCTCCTCGTCATCGCGATCGGCGGCTCTTTGGCGCTCTACGCCGTGCGCGCGCCCGCCTTGAGCGCCGGCGGGCTGTTCGCGCCGATCTCGCGCGAGGGCGCGCTGGTCTTGAACAACGTGCTGCTGACGACGGCGGCCGCGACCGTCTTTCTCGGCACGCTCTATCCGCTTTTCCTCGACGCGGTCGGCGGCCCCAAAGTCTCGGTCGGATTCCCGTTCTTCGACCGCACTTTCGCGCCGCTGATGGTACCGGTGCTGCTCGCCGTCGCGGTGGGGCCGCTGCTCGCCTGGAAGCGCGGCGATCTCCTCGGCGCGCTGCAGCGCCTCTGGGTCGCCTTCGCCGCCGCGCTGCTGGTCGTGCTGATCGGCCTCTATCTCGCCGGCTTCAAGCCGATCCTCGCGCTAGTCGGCCTGGCACTCGCGGCCTGGGTGGCGATGGGGTCGATCACCGAATGGGCCGAGCGGGTGAAGCTCTTCCGCGCGTCGCCGGCGGAAACCTGGCGGCGCGCGCGCAACCTGCCGCTCGCTTCTTATGGCATGACCTTGGCGCATCTGGGATTGGCGGTAAGCGTCGCGGGGATCGCGGCGTCGGCCTTCCAGGTAGAGCACATCGACATCGTCTATCCCGGTCATGACCTCGACATCGCCGGCTATCGCCTGCACTTCGACGGGACGGAGAAGGTCCAAGGCCCGAACTTCACCGCCGACCGCGCCACCATCGCGGTGATGCACGGCGGCGAACTGATCGCCGTGCTGCATCCCGAGCGGCGCTTCTTCCCGCTGCAGCAGATGACGACCAGCGTCACCGCGATCAAGACCAATTTCCTCGCCGATCTCTACGTCGCACTCGGCGAAGCCGACAACAAAGGCGGCTCGACCATCCGCGCCTATTGGAAGCCGCTCGTGCCGTGGATCTGGATCGGCGCGGTGATCATGGCCGCCGGCGGCGGGCTGAGCCTCATCGACCGGCGCTGGCGGGTCGGCGTCGCGGCGCGGCGGCGTCTGGGACAGGCGCATCCGGCGCCGGGCGAGTAGCATCCGCAATGCGCCGTCTGCCCTATCTTTTGCCGATCGCGCTGTTCCTCGCGGTCGCCGCCTATTTCCTCCTGGCGCTCAACCCGAACCGCGATCCCTCGCTGTTGCCTTCGGCGCTGATCAACAAGCCGGCGCCGGAATTCGCGCTGGCGGGATTGCCCGGCGACCCCGGCCTCAAATTCGATGCGATCAAGGGCCAGGTCGCGCTGGTGAATTTCTTCGCCTCGTGGTGCGAGCCCTGCCGCGACGAGCACACGGTTCTGATGCGCCTCGCCAAGAACGATGCGGTCGCGCTTTACGGCATCGCCTATAAGGACAAGCCCGCCGACACGCGCCGCTTCCTTCAGGAATACGGCGATCCCTATCGTCGCGTCGGGCTCGACGAGAACGGCCGCACCGCGATCAATTTCGGCGTCTATGGCGTGCCCGAGACCTATGTCATCGACCGCGAGGGCCGCATTCGCAAGCGCTTCGTCGGGCCGCTCACGGAAAGCTCGGTTACGAGCGAGCTCCTGCCCTTGCTCAAGAAGCTGGCGCATTCGTGAAGCCGCTCGGCACGATCTTGATTCTTCTGCTGCTCTGCGCGCACGCGTTCGCGGTCGAGCCGAGCGAGCGGCTTGCCAACCCCGTCCTCGAGGCGCGCGCCCGCGCGCTCAGCGAGCAGTTGCGCTGCCTCGTCTGTCAGAACGAGACCATCGACGAATCGAACGCGCCCTTGGCGCATGATCTGCGCGTGCTGATCCGTCAGCGCATCGCCGCCGGCGACAGCGACGCGCAAGTGATCAAGTTCCTCACCGCGCGCTATGGCGACTTCGTTCTCCTAAAGCCGCCGGTCGAACCAGCGACCTATGTGCTGTGGTTCGGACCACCGGCGATTCTCCTTCTCGCCGGCGCCGGCGCGGCCTTCTATCTGCGCCGGCGTAAGAATTTGCCCGAGGCGCCGCCGCTCTCCGAAGACGAGCTGCGCCGGCTCGGCCGGCTGATCGGAGAAGCGGAACCGAAGGGAGATCGCAGCTGATGCTGCTCGCGCTTCTCCTCGGCGGCGTGACCGTGATCGTGCTCGCCATGGTGCTCGGCCCGCTGATGAAGCCGAGCCGCGCGCCGGTGGAGCGCGCCGCTTTCGACCGCGCCGTTTATCGCGACCAGCTTCAGGAGCTCGAGCGCGATGTGGCCCGCGGATTGGTCGAGCCGGGCCAGGCCGCCGCCGCACGGCTCGAATTGCAGCGCCGGCTGCTCGCAAGCGAGGGAGGCGCGGCACCGGCCCAAGTGGGTTCGCGTCACCCGGTGGCGGCGGCGGTAGTGGCGACAGCGGTGGTGATGATCGCGGGCGCGCTCTATCTGCGCGTCGGCGCGCCGGGGCTTCCCGCCGAGCCTTACGCCGCGCGCGGCCCCGAGCGCGCGCAAGCGGCCGCCGCGCAAGCGGAGATGGCGCAGATCAAGGGCATGGTGGCCAAGCTCGTGGCAAAGCTCAAAGCCCAGCCCGACGATCTCGAGGGCTGGCTACGCCTCGGACGTTCCTATGCCGTGCTCGGCGAGCACGACAAGGCGGACGAAGCCTTCGCCGAGGCCGAGCGCTTGAAGCCCAACGATCTCTCGGTTCTTCTGCCCGAGGCCGACGCGATGATGATCGGCCACGGGCCGACCGATCCGATCTCCGATCGCGTCGTGGCTCTGCTCAATCGCATTCTCGCGCTCGATCCGAAGCAACCGGCCGCGCTGTGGTATCTGGGCTTGCATGCGGCCGAACAGCACGATTTCGCCGCCGCGCGCGAGAAATGGCAGGCGCTCGCCGCTTCCCTGCCGGCCGACAGCAAGGAGCGTCACACGGTCGAAGCCGCGCTCGGCGCGATCAAGGGGAGATAACGCGTAGCACAGGCGAGGGCCGAATTGAGGCCCGAGCCGTCGTGCGAAGCAGAGAGGCGTAGCACAGTGCCGGCGCGAATCGAGCGCCGCCGCGTCGTGCGAAGCAGAGAGATACCGCGCAGCACAGCGAGCGCGCCATCCGAGCGCGCAAGCGTCGTGCGAAGCAGAGAGATACCGCGTAGCACAGCGAGCGCGCCATCCCAGCGCGCAAGCGTCGTGCGAAGCAGACCTCAATTCGCGCTGAAATTCGCCTCGGTCTTGGCGCGGATCTCCTCGACGGTGACGCCGGGCGCGCGCTCCAAGAGCCGCATCCCCTGATGCCCGTGCTTGTCGATCTCGAAGACGCCGAGATCGGTGATGACGAGATCGACCACGCGCGAGCCGGTCAGCGGCAGGGTGCAGCGGCGCAAGAGCTTGGGCCCGTCTTTCGCCGTGTGCTCCATGACGACGACGACCTTCTTCACCCCGGCGACGAGATCCATCGCGCCGCCCATGCCCTTCACCATCTTGCCCGGGATCATCCAATTGGCGAGATCGCCGTTCTCTCCCACTTGCATCGCGCCGAGAATGGATAGATCGATGTGCCCGCCGCGGATCATGGCGAAGCTGTCGGCGCTCGAGAAATAGCTGGTGGTCGGCAGCTCGGTCACGGTCTGCTTGCCGGCGTTGATGAGATCGGGATCCTCCTCACCCTCGAAGGGGAAGGGCCCCATGCCGAGCATGCCGTTCTCGCTCTGGAGCTGAACCTGCATGCCCTTGGGGATGAAGTTCGACACCAGGGTCGGAATGCCGATGCCGAGATTGACGTAGAACCCGTCGCGCAACTCGAGCGCCGCGCGGGCCGCCATCTGATCGCGTGTCCAGGGCATGAAAGAACTCCTGTCGTTGCTTCGCACGACGGCTCGGGTCTCGATTCGGCCCTCGCCTGCGCTACGTCTCGTTGCTTCGCACGACGTTCGCGCACTGAGATCGCGCGCTCGCTGTGCTACGTCCTACCTACTCCTTCGCACGACGCTCGCGCGCTCGCTGTGCTACGCTTTTTTCCTCACCGTGCGCACCTCGATCCGCTTCACCGGATCTTTGATATGCACGATGCGCTGCACGAAAATGCCGGGCGTCATGATCTGGTCGGGCTCGATCTCGCCGGGCTCGACCAGCTGCTCGACCTCGGCGACCGTGATCTTGCCCGCCGTC
This sequence comes from Allostellaceae bacterium, assembly GCA_046706015.1. Classification (GTDB taxonomy): domain Bacteria; phylum Pseudomonadota; class Alphaproteobacteria; order ATCC43930; family CGMCC-115725; genus CAIKMD01. The sequence continues at coordinate 9,364 of JBJKPV010000271.1, forward strand.
GCCATCACCGGATTGAAGTTCCGCGCCGTCTTGCGATAGACGAGATTGCCTTCGGTATCGCCCTTCCAGGCATGAATGATCGAAAGATCGGCGACTAGGCCGGTCTCCATCACGAAATGCGCGCCGTCGAAGTCGCGCGTCTCCTTGCCCTCGGCGATGACCGTGCCATAGCCGGTCTTGGTAAAGAAGGCCGGGATGCCGGCGCCGCCGGCGCGGATGCGCTCGGCGAGCGTGCCCTGCGGATTGAATTCCAATTCCAGGTCGCCGTCGAGATAGAGCTGGGCGAAGAGCTTGTTCTCGCCGACATAGGAGGAGATCATCTTGCGGATCTGCCGCGTCTCGAGCAGCAGGCCGAGCGCCGCGCCGTCCGTGCCGGCATTGTTCGAGACGACAGTGAGATTCTTGATGCCCGATTTCCGGATCGCCTCGATCAGCGCGTCGGGCACGCCGCACAGGCCGAAGCCGCCCGACATGAGCATCATGCCGTCGCGCAACAACCCGCCCAGCGCGGCCTCCGCCGTCGGATAGACCTTGTTCGCCATTCCAGGCCGCTCCCGTTTATTTCAGCGACAGAAATAACACGCTCGCCACCCTCACGCCACCCGGTCGCGCCCGCCCTGCCGCGGCAGAGCGCCGCCTTTCGCCTCCGCCCGGCCTATGAGCGCCGGTCGCGCTGCGAGGCGATCTCGTCGATCGCATGGGCGAGCTTGACGTCGCGCTCGCTCAAGCCTTCGACATCATGGGTGGCGAGAATGATCTCGACCCGGTTGTAGACGTTGAACCATTCCGGATGGTGGTCCATCTTCTCGGCCAGCAGGGCCACGCGCGACATGAACGCCCAGGCCTCGCTGAAGGTGCCGAAATGAAAGACCTTGCGGATCGCGTCGCGGTCCTCGACCTCGACCCAGCCCCGCAGCTCCGCGATGGCTTCCTTGCGCTTGGCGCCAACCAGCTTCTCGACCATCTCTCGCCTCCATTCGCTTCATGAGCCGCACGCCGCCCTCGCTCGCCGATCTCGAAAGCCTGGCGCAGCGGGCACTGACGACGATCCCGGTGGAATTAAAGCGCCATTTCGGCGCCCTCGTCATCCGGATTGAGGAGTTTCCCGACGAAGAGACCGAGCAGGAGATGGGCCTCGAAAGTCCCTTCGACCTCTTGGGCCTCTATCGCGGCGTCGCGCTGCCGCATCAGAGCGTCTCAAGTCCGGCACCCGGAATGGAGATGATCTTCCTCTATCGCCGGCCGATCCTCGATTTCTGGTGCGAGACTGGCGAAGATCTTTACGCCGTGGTCCGGCACGTCCTCATCCACGAGATCGGCCATCATTTCGGCTTTTCCGACGAGGATATGGAACGGATCGAGCGCGCGTAGCACAGGTTCGGCGCGAACTCACGCCGAACCGTCGTGCGAAGCAAAAGCAAGGGCCGTAGCACAGGTTCGGCGCGAACTCAGCGCCGAATCGTCGTGCGAAGCCACCCTCAAATCAAGGCCCCTACCCGCCGCCGCAGCTCCGGCACCAGCTCCGCCTCGAACCAGGGATTGCGCCGCTCGAACATCATGGTGCGCCACGAGGGATGCGGCAGGGGCATGAAGCGCGGCAGGAATCGGCTCCAGGCGGCGACCGTCTCGGTCATGCTGCGCCCGTTCTTGCGGCCGAGGTAATAGTCGATCGCGTAGGAGCCGACCAGCAAAGTCAGCTCGATGCGCGGCAGAACCTTCAACACGCGCGCGTGCCAGAGCGGCGCGCATTCCGGGCGCGGCGGAAGATCGCCGCCCTTGGCGTTGCGCCCGGGATAGCAGAACCCCATTGGCAGGATCGCCACCCGTGCCTCGTCGTAAAACGTCGCACGGTCAAACGCGAGCCATTGCCGCAACCGGTCGCCGCTGCGGTCGTTGAAGGAGAGGCCGGTTTCGTGAACCTTGGTCCCGGGCGCCTGGCTGATGATGAGCAGCCGCGCGCTCGCCGCACCGCGCAGCACCGGCCGAGGGCCCAAAGGAAGATGAGCGGCGCAGAGCGTGCAGGCGCGGATCTCGGCGAAGAGCGCGTCATGCGCGGATTGCCTCATGGCGCGCCTTCCCGCCACTTCTAACCGCCCGCGCCGGCAAAGCCGATGGTCGAATTGGCGATTGATGAAAGCAAGAGCCGCCCCCTATGATGCGCCCCAAGTGAAAATCCGAAACACCAAGGGACGGCCATGAAGAAGATCGATATTTTCCCGCATATCTTCCCCAAATCCTATTTCGACAAGATGGTCGAGATCATCCCCAACAAGGCGGCGATCCGGCGCTGGATGAATATTCCCGTGCTCTACGATCTCGATCGGCGCCTCGGCATGATGGAAGAATTCGGGCCCGATTATCAGCAGATCCTGACGCTCTCGATGCCGGCGGTCGAATATGTCGCAACGCCGGAGCAAGCGCCCGATCTGGCGAAGCTCGCCAATGACGGCATGGCCGAGATCGTCGCCAAGCACCCGAAGCGCTTTCCCGCCTTCGTCGCCTCGGTGCCGATGAACAACGTCAAGGCGACGCTCGAGGAGATCACCCGCGCGGTCGAAACGCTCGATGCCAAGGGCATCCAGATCTTCACCAACGTCAATGGCCGCCCGCTCGACGATCCCGAATTCGCGCCGATCTTCGAGAAGATGCACAGCTACGATTTGCCGGTGTGGATGCACCCGACGCGGCCCCAGAAATTCGCCGATTACGCGACCGAGACCAGCTCCAAATACGACATCTGGTGGGTGTTTGGCTGGCCCTACGAGACCAGCGCCGCCATGGCGCGCATGGTGTTCGCCGGCTTCTTCGACAAATGGCCCGATCTCAAGGTCATCACCCATCATCTGGGCGCGATGGTGCCCTTCCTCGAGGCGCGGGTGGGCCTGGGGCTCGACCAGCTCGGCACGCGCGAGGGCGCCGAGGAGAGCTATGCCAAGATCATCGAGGCGATGAAGAAGAAGGGCCGCCGCCCGGTCGATTATTTCCGCATGTTCTATGGCGACACCGCGATCAACGGCTCGGCCTCGGGTACGCGCTGCGGTCTCGATTTCTTCGGCACCGAGCATGTGCTCTTCGGCACCGATTGCCCCTTCGACCCGCAGGGCGGGCCGCTTTTCATCCGCGACATCATCAAGATGCTCGATCATCTGGGCTTGCCCGACAAGGATCTCGAGAAGATCTACGAGGGCAACGCCAAGCGCATGCTGCGGCTCAGCTGAGCCGGGCCTGAGCGTCGAAAGAAGAGAGGTGAGGATGACGCTGTTCCATGCCGGAGAACGTCGCAGCGGCCTGCGCGATGTTGCGCTCGCCGTCGCACTTTTCGCCGCTTTCGTCTTGCACGCGAGCGGCGCGCAGGCGCAAAGCAACACCTATGGTACGGATCAGCGCTATTGCGACCGCAGCACGATCTCGCAGATGCTGAGCCCGACGACCGGCAACATCGTCGGGACCGCCGGCGGAGCCGCGGTCGGCGGCCTCGTCGGCAGCCAGCTCGGCAAGGGCAGCGGCAAGACCGTCGCCACCATCCTCGGCGTGCTCGGCGGCGCGGTCGGCGGCGGCTATATCGGCCGCTCCATGGACCCGGCCGATCGCGGCTGCGTCGGGCAGTCGCTCTCCAACGCGCCGATCGATCATCCAGTCGCCTGGCAGAACCCGGGCACCAACTCGAGCTATTGGGTGACGCCGACGGAAGACCTGCGCGGTCCGCGCGGCGAGCCCTGCCGCAAATACGTGACCGACGCGGTCATCAACGGCCAGAAGCAGCGCACCGAGGGCGTCGCCTGTCAGGAGCCGGACGGCAACTGGAAGCCGATGCCGGCCAGCGAAGTTCGCGCCGCGGCGCCGCCGCGCGGCGCGGCACGCGGCGAGGCTGAGGAAGGCGCGCTCTCCCGCGACATGATCTACAAGGTGCAGCAGCGCCTGCATGATCTGGGCTTCTATGTGCGCGACAACATCGACGGCCGCTGGGGTCCCAACACCGCCGCGGCGGTGCGCAACTTCCAGCGCGCCAAAGGCCTGAAGCCCAGCGGCCAGCTCGATTACAAGACGCTGGCCGCGCTCGATCTGCGCTGACGGAGGC
>JBJKPV010000272.1:0-4653 GCA_046706015.1 Allostellaceae bacterium
TAACTGGAACACCTTCGTCCCGCTGGCCGCGATGGGCGTCAACTGGGTACGCTACCTTTCGGCGCCCAAAGGCACGATTGTCACGCAGACAGCCGCGAACGCACCTCAACCACCGTCGCTTCCCGCGCCTCAGACGAGCAAGGATTGGGCGAGCTACAACAAGACGCTCACCTCGGACCGTTTCTCGTCGCTCCGCGAAATCAACACGTCCTCGGTCTCGCGCCTCAAGGTTCTCTGCACGTTCGATACGCATGTCTTTACCGGCTTCAATACCGGACTGGTCGAGACGCAAGGCCGTTTGCTGTTCGCCAGCGAATACGACACATACGCGATCGATCCCAATAACTGCCATCTGCTGTGGCACGCCCATGAGAACTACACACCCGCGACACCGCAGGGTGTCAATCGCGGCGTTGCCGTGCTTGGCGGACGCGTCTTCCGCGGCACGCAGGATGGCCGCGTTCTCGCCTACGATCTGGCAACCGGCAAGCGGCTTTGGCAGACCAGGATCGCCAACCCTAAGAAGGGCGAGAGCGTGCCTGCTGCGCCGATCGCCTGGAACGGCATGGTCTTCGTCGGCAATGCCGGCGGCGACATCAAGGGCGTGAAGGGGCGCATGTACGCGCTCGATGCGGCGAGCGGCAAGATCATCTGGGAATTTTACCTCGTGCCCCGATCCCCCGGCGATCCGGAGCGGGGACCCGAGGGCAAATCCCCGCTCGACGGATCCACCTGGCAAACGCCGCCGGGATCGCCGATCACGGGCGGCGCGACCTGGACGTCATACACGCTCGATCCCAAGAAGGGTCTGCTCTACGTGCCGGGCGGCAACCCTGCGCCGGATTTTGCGACGGACGTGCGCAAGGGCTCCAATCTCTATTCGGGATCGGTCGTCGTGCTCGATGCCAAGACCGGCGACTACCGTTATCATTTCAAGATCGTGCCCCGCGACTGGCACGATTGGGATGTATCCAGCCCGCCGGAACTGATCTCGTCGGCGGACGGCAAGCATATGATGATCGATGCACCGAAAGACGGCCATCTTTACGGGTTCGATCTCGCCACGCATAAGCTGCTCTACCGGACGCCGGTGACCCGGATCGAAAATGCCGATGCGCCGTTTACCCCCGGCAAGGCGGTGCATTTCTGTCCGGGTTCGGTCGGCGGCGCCGAATGGAACGGACCGGCCTACGACCCTATGAACAATCTCGTGTTCACGGGCGAAGTCGATTGGTGCACGAGTGTTCGCGTCGAGCCGAAGGCGGAGGTCCTTAAGGCGAAGCCGGGCACCCCATGGTCGGCCGAGGATTCGATCAATCCCTACAATACCTGGGGCAAGCAGGATCCCTTCGGCCAATGGGCCGGCTGGCTCTACGCCGTCGATGCCGACACGGGCCAATGGCGCTGGCGCGCGAAAACCAACTATCCCATTCAAAGCGGCGTCCTGCCGACGGCGGGCGGCCTCGTGTTCTTCGGCGATATGGGGGGTGATTTCTACGCGCTCGATGCAAGAAGCGGGAAGAAGCTCTGGGGCAAGAAAATTGGCGGCGCCATTGGCGGTGGCGTCATCGATTACGATGCCGGACAAGGCGAGCGGATCGCGGCCGCAACCGGACTTACCGAGGTGCTTTGGCCAACCGAGATCACCACGGCAAAAGTGTCGATCCTGGGTTTGGCCAATGGGCAGGCAAAGTAGCGCGCGGCCGCGAGGATGTGCGCAGGGAGAAAAGCGCCGAGGCTGCGTCCCTGCCGCAACCGCCGGTCCCTCACCCGTAGCTGAACTTCGCGCGCCAGCCTGCGGCGCCTTCGGGCAGCAGATCGAAGAGATGCCAGACGGCGCAGAAATCGTCGCCCGGACGGAAGCCGGTATCGGCGACGCGCAGCACGGCATCGCCCGCGCGCTTGAACACCGAGACCCCCGGCAGGAAACCGTTCTCGGCGCGATAGCCCATATCGGCGGCAAAGCTCGTGCCCTGATGGCTGATCATGGGAAAGCGCCAGTTGCGGCCGGCTGCGAATTCGTGCTGCGTTGCCGGCGAATCCGGGCTCGCGACGACGAAGGTGGCGCGGTCGGCCAAATGCGGATAGACGCCGTTGAAGCCGTCGGCCCATAGGGTGCAGTTCGGGCAAGACGTGCCCATGTTGTGGATGACGAAGAGATCGTCCTTGTCGCCGAAGAGCTCCGAAAGCCGCCGCTTGCCCTGGGCGCTGGCGAATTCGTAGTCGGCGACGGCCTCGGGCTCGATCGATGCCTGCGCCTCGCGCATCTTCTGGCGCAGCGCGCCGATCTGGCGGCGGTATTCCGAGATCGCGGCGGAAGTGGTGGCATAGCTCATGGCAGGTCTCCGTCCCCGGCTCAGGATTCGTAGCTGTCGCGCAGGCGCAGCCAGGTCATCGCCGGCTTGTCGTGCTCGTCGCGGCCCTTGGGCACGATGTCGAGATAGTGATAAGCGGCGTTGAGCATGTCGAGCCCGCGCGCATAGGTCGAATAGGTGTGAAAGATCGCGCCGTCCTTGTCCTTATAAAAGACGCTGATGCCGGGAAGCTCGGTCATGCGGGTCTTGCGCGTTTCGTAATTGTAAATCGTCTCGCCCGCGGCCAAGGCCTCTGGCGTGCTCGAGACCTGGTAATCGAAATTGAAATCGCTGTTCGCGGATGAGACCCAAGTGAAGGTCCAGCCCAGGCGCTGCCTGAAGACGTCGAGCTTGGCCAAGGGCGCGCGCGAGACCGCGATCATGGTCACGTCGCGATGCGCCAAGTGAACGACATTGCGCTCGAAATTATCGGCCCAGAAAGAGCAGCTTTTGCAGCCCGCCTCCCAGCCGGGGTCGAACATGAAATGATAGATGACGAGCTGGCTCTTGCCGGCGAAGAGATCGGTGAGCGTCATGGGCCCGGCAGGCCCGTCGAAGCGGTATTCCTTCTCGACCCGCTCCCAGGACAGATCGCGCCGTTCCTGGCTCAAGCGGTCGCGCGCATGGGTGAGTTCCTTCTCGCGGGCGAGCAACGCCTTGCGCGCCGCGAGCCATTCGCCGCGCGAGACGATCTTGTGACCCTCGATCATGATTTGCCTCCTGGCGATGCGGTTGAGCGCCGGCGCTTCGATCGGCCCGGCTTGGGTTTGGGTTTGGATTTGGATTTGGGTTGGTGCGGCGCTTGGGACGCGCGGCTTTCCTCGATCTCTTCCAAGGCCGCGGCCAAGACATCGAACTGGCCCTGCCAATATTTGCTGTAGCGGTTGATCCAGACCGAGGCGGCGAAGACCGGCCCGGCATCGAGGCTGCAGCGGCTGATGCGGCCGGTGCGCTCCTGACGTACGAGGCCGGCGCGCACCAGCACCTGGATGTGGCGCGACACGGCCTGAAGCGAGATGGCGAAGGGTGAGGCGAGCTCGGAGACGAGCAGCGGCGCCTCGTCGAGGCGCTCCAGGATCTTGCGCCGCACCGGATCGCTGAGCGCAAAGAAGACACGATCGAGCAATTCTTCGTCGGGATCGGCGAGCGGGTCGATGAAAGTCACGGAGGCGGGTGCGGCGCTCATGGTCGGGAGATTATCAACCTATTTGTTGATAGTCAACTTATATGTTGATTGTTGTCTTCGGCGCTTCTGTGGCCGCGTCCGTGCTGGGCTTGACCCGGGTAATCGGAGTTGACGCTGCAGAGGCAACCCGCGCCCTTCGACTTCGCTTCGCTCCGCTCAGGGTGAGGAAAGATTGTTGATGGCATGAAGAAAAAGCGCCTCATCCCGAGCCTGTCGAGGGACGCACGGCCGAATTCCCAGCCACATGCATCACCCGCGGGCTTGACCCGGGGAGCCGGTATAGACAGGAATGCCGCATGAGCGCGCATGAGGACGAGGAAGCCGTGGAACCGCCGAGCCTGAGCGCGGCCGCTTGCGCGGTGCTGCGGGCAAGCGAGCCTTTGGAAAAAGTCGCGCTGTCGCATCGCGTCGCGGCGGCTTGGCGTGAGGGACGGATCACGGCGATCGGCGCGGCCCCGCCGCCCGAGCGGCCGGCGCGGCCGGACCTCCCCGTCTTGTAGCCTCCGCGCGAGATGAAGCGCCGGCGCGGCGGCGGATCGCAGGACAACCGCATCGCGCTGCTCCATGCGCTGGCGCATATCGAATTGAACGCGATCGACCTCGCTTGGGATCTGATCGCGCGTTTCGCGGCAAGCGATCTGCCGCGCGACTTCTTCGACGATTGGGTGGATGTCGCCGATGAGGAAGCGGCGCATCACGCGCTGATCGCGCGGCGCCTCCTTGAACTCGGCGCCGCTTACGGCGATCTCCCGGCGCATGACGGGCTTTGGGAAGCGGCGCAGACGACGGCGCATGATCTTCTGGCACGGCTCGCGATCGTGCCTTTGGTGCTGGAGGCGCGCGGGCTCGACGTCACGCCGGAGATGATCGCGCGCATGAAACGCCACGGCGACGATGAGAGCGCCGCCGCGCTGCAGCTGATCTATGACGAGGAGATCGGCCATGTCGGTTGCGGGCAGCGTTGGTTCCGATGGGAATGCGCCAGGCGCGGCCTCGAGCCGGTCGCCGCTTATCGCGATCTGGTGCGGCGCTATTTTCGCGGCGCGCTGAAGCCGCCCTTCAACCGCGCGGCGCGCGACGCCGCGGGGTTCGATGCGGCCTTCTATGAGGGCG
>JBJKPV010000273.1:0-2389 GCA_046706015.1 Allostellaceae bacterium
ATCGCACCCGGCATGGTGTTCGATTTCGAGACCGGCAAGAAGGCGCTCTATGAGCGCCTCACGATCTGGAAGGTCGAGGGCGAGCATCTTTGGGCGCTGGGACGCAGCGGCCAGACCTATTACACCGCGGATGATTTCCGCGACCACGTCGAGCGCGTGCCCGAAGCCGCGCGTTAGCGCCCGCGATAAACCTAGCTTTTGCTCGCTCGCAGTTCGTTTGGGAATGCGTCTTTCTCAACAAAATCTTCGTGGAGTTCGATCGAATTCCCGTCTTCAAACTCGATCGTATAAAGAATCCCGTGCGGGAACGCTTTGAGAAATTCGCCGCTTCGTTCGGTCTGCAAACTTATGCCAACGACCGACGCGAGCTCGCCGGGACGGCAGCGCGGAGGGGCCGTCTGTTTGACTCTAACCGTGTCATTGTAGGTGAAGGGGACCATCGTGATCCTCATTAATCTACAGTGAACTTCAGTAGACCTCCCGAAGATTCATCCTCTCTACCATCTATCGACACGCGCCCGCGCGCGTCGCTGCGTGGCAATCCGCCTATCGAATCACGATCGGCGGCATGGTGAGCGCGCCCTCGGGCGCGAGGCTCAGCGCCGCCTCGTTGAAGCTCGCGCGCAGGAAGGCGGAGAATCGCGGCGGCAGGATCGCGGCGAAAGCGCCGAGCGTGTCATCGTCGAGCCGCGACAGCAGCCGGTCGAACTCGCTCTTGGGCGGCGGGAAGAGCTTCAGGTTGATGCTTTGCTTGGCGGGAATGCCGGCGGCTTGCTTCGCCAGCGCGAGCGCCGTGTCGAACCCGCCCAGCACATCGACGAGGCCGCGCGCCTTGGCGTCGGCGCCGCTCCAGACGCGGCCCTTGGCGACCGCCTCGACTTGGCTCGCGCTGAGCTTCCGCCCGTCGGCGACGCGCTTCTTGAAGGTCGCATAGATATCGTCGAGCACGGCGTTGAGCCGTTCATGCTCGCTCGGCGTGAAATCCTGCAGCAAACTGAACATGCCGGCATTGGCGCCGATCTGCACCGAGCCCGAACTGCCACCGATCTTCGCCAGCAAGCCGCCGAAAGCGAGCTTGCCGCCGACCACGCCGATCGAGCCGGTCTGGTTCGCGGGATCGGCGACGATCTTGGTCGCGGGCGCGGCGATGTAATTGCCGCCCTAGCCCGCGACATCGCCCATGCTGACGATCACCGGCTTGCCGGCGTCGCGCGCACGCTTGACCGCGTCCCAGATCGTCTCCGACGCGACCGCCGAGCCGCCGGGACTGTCGATGCGGAAGAGGATCGCGCGCACCGCTTTGTCCTTGCGCGCGAGGTCGAAGGCGCGCGTCACTTGCGCGGCCGACATCACGCCGCCGGTCAGCGGGTTGCCGCCGCCATCGCTCGCGATCAGCCCCGTCGCATAGATGAGTGCGATGGTCGGCCCCGCGCGATGCGCCGCGCCGACGGCATCGTAATAGCGCGCCAAGCTCAGGCGATGCGTGCCCGTGCCGAAAGCGGCGAGCGCGTCGGCGCGATAGCCGACATGATCGATCAGATGCGCCTTCAGCGCCTCGTCGAGCAGCAGCGGCGCGCGATCGGTCAGCCGCTTCACGGTATCGGCGTCGAGATTGCGGTCGGCGGCGATGCCGGCGCTGATCTGGCCGTAGATCGATTGCAGCAGCGCCTGCAGCTCCTCGCGCTCCGGCGCGGTCATCGCGTGCTCGGTGAGCGGGTTGGCCGCGTCCTTATATTCCTCGCGATGCTCGAAATCGGGCGCGATGCCGAGCTTGTCGAGCGTGCCGCGGAAATAGGGGATCTCCGCCCGCAAGCCGACCAGCCCGACCATGCCCAAGGGCTGCAGCCAGATCTCGTTGAAGGCCGAGGCGAGGTAATAGCTGCGCGTGCCCGAGCCGAGCTCGCCGAAGCTCTGGGCATAAGCGACCGCGCGCTTGCCCTTGGCGCGGAAACCGGCGATCGCGTTGCGCAGCTCCTGGATCTCGGCAAAGCCCATGCCGCTCTCGCCGATATGCGCGATGAGGCCTTTGACGCGCGGATCGTTGCCGGCGCGATCGAACGCGCCGAGCGTGTCCTCGAGCGTCATGACGGTCGGAAAGAGGATCTGCGACAACCCATGCGCATTGGCTTGATCGGGCAGCGCATGGGTCAGATCGAGCGTCAGCACCGTGTCGGGCTCGACCGTCACGCCGGACCGGCTCCAGGCCCAAATGCCGATCGCGATGAAAAGAAAGACGAACACCGTTGCGACCACGCCGACCGTCGCGAAGAAACCGACCAGGAAACGACGCATCGCGCTTAGCCTTTGCTCAGCCGCACTGCGCGCGATGGCGCAGCAAATGATCGGCCAGCACCGCCGCCATCATCGCCTCGCCGACCGGCACGGCGCG
>JBJKPV010000274.1:0-6246 GCA_046706015.1 Allostellaceae bacterium
TGCAGGAGGTGTTGGCGCGGCGGGGGCCACGGGCGTCCGCGCGGATAGGGGGGGCGCTGTCGCAGGCGGCGCCAAACCCGCCGGTACCGCGCTTACCCGCTCGGGTCGCGCGCGCTCGCCGGTCGAGACGTAATACCAGAGCCCGTAACCGCAGAGCGCCAGGATGATGGCGGCCAGCACCATCGTTCCTCCCGGAATGCTTCGCTCCGCGAGCGGCACGGGAAAACTCAAGCCGCGCGGCGGCTCGAAATCGACGGTCTCGTGCTTGAAGCGGCGCACGGCCTCCTCACCGTCGAGGCCGAGATAATTGGCATAGGCGCGAACGAAGCCCATCGCATAGACCGGTGCCGGCAAATGGTCGTACCGGCTTTCCTCGATCGCCCGCAGATATTCGGCTCGGATCCGCAAGGTGGCGGCGATGAGATCGATGTCGCCGCCAACACTTTGCCGTGTCTCGCGCAGCAATGCGCCGATGGTTCGGCGTCCCGTCGAATCGGTGTCCGCGGCCTCGGTGGGAACTGGCATTTCGTCTCGCTCTCCGGTTTGAGCGATTGCGCGAAGGCCGGCCTTTGCCCGGCGCCCGAATGCGCGGCGCGCGAGCGTCTTCGATCCGCGCGTTCTAGCAAATTAGACGCGGGCGTCGCAACCGCGTCCGCGGCACTCGGGCCGCGCACGCGTCAAATCATGACGCTGCGATCGCGGGCAAAATCGTGGAACTTGCCGCGCAGCCCGTGCGCCGACTGGTCGGTCAGCGAGGCGATAAAGGCGGCAAGCGCCGCGACGTCGAGGCTGCGAACCATCGCTTTCACCGGCCCGATCGAGGCCGGCGCCATGGACAGCGCGCGAAAGCCCAACCCCACCAGCACCATCGCGTCCAAGGGCTGGCCTGCCATCTCGCCGCAGACATTGACCGGCATGCCGTGCACCGCGCAGGTTGTAGCGATCTCGCCGAGGACACGCAGAAGCGGCGGCGAGAGCGGATCGTAGCGCTCGGCCAGCCGCGGATTGGCGCGGTCGGCGGCGAAGAGGAACTGCACCAGGTCGTTCGTCCCGACCGAGATGAAATCGGCACGCTCGGTCAGCGCTTCGAGCTGCCACAGCAGCGCCGGCACTTCGAGCATCAGCCCGACCTCGACCTTGGCCGGCATCTCGCGCCCGGCTTGGCGCTGGCGCTCGATTTCGATATCGAGGATCGCGCGCGCAGCGTCGAACTCGGCGATATCGGCGATCATCGGGAACATCACCCGTAGCAGGCGTCCCGACGCCGCGCGGATGAGCGCGCGGAGCTGCTGGCGCAGCATCGCCGGACGATCGAGCGCGATGCGGATCGCGCGCCAGCCCATGGCCGGATTCTCGTCGGCGAATTCGTCCATATAGGGCAGCACCTTGTCGCCGCCGATATCGAGCGTACGAAAGGTAACGGGGTGCCCACCGGCCTGGTCGAGCACACGGCGATAGAGCGCGGTCTGCTCGGCGACGGTCGGGAACTTGTCGCGCAGCATGAATTGCAGTTCGGTGCGGAAGAGACCGATGCCGCCGGCGCCGGTCTCCTCGAGATAGGGAAGATCGACGAAGAGGCCGGAATTGAGCAGCAGCGCGATGCGCAGCCCGTCCTTGGTCTCGGCCGGAAGATCGCGCAGCGCCTCGTATTGCTGGCGCTGACCGAGCCGCGCCTTGATCCGCTCGTCGACCGCCTGCTGCACATCCTCGGTCGGCCGCAGGACGACCGCAGCTTCATCGCCGTTGACGACAACGAGATCGCCGGCCTCGACCAGATCGAGCGCGTCCTTGACGCGGCCGACCACGGGGATGTCGAGCGCCCGCGCCACCACCGCGACATGGGCGTTGGGCGAGCTCTCCTCGAGCACGACGCCCTTCAACCGCCGCCGGTCATAGTCGAGCAGCTCGGCCGGCCCCATGACGCGCGCGACCAGAATGAATTCCTCGGGCAACTCGGCTGTGGCCGCCGATAACGGCCTTCCGGCCAGATGCTGTTGCAATCGGTTGGTGAGGTCCTCGAGATCGGCGAGCCTTTCGCGCAGGTAGGGGTCGGTGACCTGGTTCATGCGCACGCGCATGTCGCTCTGCACCTTCTGCACCGCGGCCTCGGCGGTGAGCCCGCTGCGCACCGCCTCGCCGATGCGATGCAGCCAGCCATGATCGCCGGCGAACATCCGATAGGTCTCGAGGATGTCGCGATGCTCGCCGCCGGGCGCCACGTCGCTCGCGGCCAAGAGCTGATCGATCGCACTTTGCATCGCGGCGACCGCGCGGCGCAGGCGATCGAGCTCGGCGTTGGTATCCTCGGCGACGACCTGGCGGATGATGATGCGCGGCTCGTGCATCACCGCCTGCCCGATGGCGAGCCCGCCATTGAGCTTGACGCCGTCGAGGCGCAGAGGCTGCTGCCCGACGCCGGTCGAGGGCTGACGTTCGAGCGGGCTCACCAGTTCGCCCGAAGCGGCGAGCTCGGCCAGCACCATCGCGATCGTCTGCAGCGCCTCGATTTCGTCCTCGGTGTAGTGACGCAAGGTGCGGTTCTGCACCACCAGCACGCCGAGGACGCGGCCCGAGCGCAGGATCGGCACGCCCAGCAGCGAGTGATAGATCTCCTCGCCCGTCTCCGGCCGGTAGGCGAAATCGGGATGCGCCTGCGCGTCGGCGAGCGCCAAGGGCATGCCCGTGGCCGCGATCACGCCGACAAGGCCTTCGCCGACGCGAAGCCGGGTGCGGTGGACGGCTTCGGGGCGCAAGCCTTCGGTCGCGAACAGCTCGAGCACCTCGCCCGCCCGCATGATGTAGCAGGAGCACACCTCCGCAACCATGTCGGCGGCGATGATGCGCACGATCGTGTTCAGTCGCTCCTGCGCGGTGCCCTGCCCCGCCATCACGTCGCGCAGGCGGCGCAGCACGAGGCGCGATGGGGAGACCGTTTCCATTACTCGCCCGCGCGCTCGATCGGCGGGGGCTCGGCGAGCGCGATGCGCGCGCGGCTGCTGAGCGCGGCGATGGCCTGCGCCACGAGCTCATCAAGGATTTCCTGGGTCGATTGCTCGCGCGCGACGAAGCCGACGCTCTGGCCCGCCATCACCGAGCCCCGCTCGACATCGCCGTCGATCACCGCGCGGCGCAAGGCGCCGGCCCAGAAACGCTCGATCTCAAGCTGGGCGTCCTCGCGCGCGAACTCGCTGCGATTGAAGCGATCGATGACATCACGCTGCAATTCGAGAAAAGCCTGGCTCGCCTCGTTGACGAGGGCGCGCACGGGGATGACGGGAAAGCGCGGATCGAGCTGGACAGAGGGCGCGGCGTCGCGCGCGCCCGCCCTGAGGAAGGCCTGCTTGAAGCGCGCATGCGCCACGGATTCGAAGGCACAGACGAAGCGCGTGCCGAGCTGCACGCCGGCGGCGCCCATCTCGAGATAGGAGACGATCGCTTCGCCGCGGCCGATGCCGCCCGCGACGAAGACAGGGACCTCACGCAGCGCGGGGAGAATCTCCTGCGCCAGCACGCTGGTCGTCACGGGCCCGATATGGCCGCCCGCCTCCATGCCCTCAATGACGATCGCGTCGGCGCCCATGCGCACGAGCTTGCGCGCGATCGCCAGCGCCGGCGCGAAGCAGAGTAGTCGCGCGCCCGACTCCTTGATGCGCGCAATCGCGCTCGCCGCGGGCAGCGCACCCGCCAGCACGATATGGGTGACGCCACGCTTGGCGCAGGCCTCGATGAGCGCGGGCAGCTCGGGATGAAGCGTTATCAGATTGACACCGAAAGGGCGCGACGTGAGCGCGCGCGTCGCCGCGATCTCGGCCTCGAGCTCGGCAGGCGACATCGCGCCGCACGCGATCACGCCGAAGCCGCCGGCATTGGAGATCGCGGCAACCAGGTTGCGCTCCGACTCCCAGGTCATGGCGCCGCCCATGATCGCGACATCGCAGCCGAGAAAGTCGGTGCCCGCGCGCCACAGCCGCGCCAGAAGGCGCGCCGCCTCAGCCGACGCGGCGGCTCCGGCGAGGGCCGCGCGGCGCACAGGCGCTCGCCTCAACGTGCTGCGCCGTTCGGCCTCAGCCGTCATGCATCGAGGCCATAGGCGGTGTGAAGCGCACGTAGCGCGAGCTCGGTATATTCCTCGGCGATCAGAACGCTGACCTTGATCTCGGAGGTGGAGATCACCTCGATATTGATTCCCTTCTCGGCCAAGGTCTTGAACATCAGTTGGGCGACGCCGACGTGGCTGCGCATGCCGACGCCGATGACCGAGATCTTCACCACGTTCGAATCGGGCTTCAGATCCTTGAACCCCAGACTCGCGCGCGACGCTTCAAGGACTTTCACGGTGCGGGCAAGATCGGCCCTGGTGACGGTGAAGGTGAGATCGGTCGTCCCGTCCTCGGCCACGTTCTGGACGATCATGTCGACATTGACCGTGTGATCGGCCAGCGGGCCAAAGATGGCGGCGGCGATGCCCGGGCGATCCGGCACCTTGACCAACGTGACCTTCGCCTCGTCGCGGCTGTAGGCAATGCCGCTCACCACTTGCTTTTCCACGATTTCGTCCTCGTCCACGACCAGCGTCCCGGGCGCATCGGTGAAGCTCGAAAGCACCTGCACGCGCACGCGATGGTTCATCGCCATCTCGACCGAGCGCGTCTGCAACACCTTCGCGCCCAAAGACGCCATCTCGAGCATCTCTTCATAGGTGATTTTATCGAGCTTCCTCGCCTTCGCAACGATGCGCGGATCGGTCGTGTAGACGCCATCGACATCGGTGAAGATATCGCAGCGATCGGCACCGAGCGCGGCGGCGAGCGCCACGGCCGAGGTATCCGAGCCGCCGCGGCCCAGGGTGGTCACACGATCATCAGCGTCGATCGCCTGAAACCCGGCGACCACGGCGACGCGACCCTCCTTCATGCCGGCGACGAGCGTCTCGGTCGGGATCGCCTCAATGCGCGCCTTGCCGTGCGCCGCATCACTGCGAATCGGCACCTGCCAGCCGAGGAAGGAGCGCGACGGAACGCCGATCTCCTGCAAGGCGAGCGCGGTCAGGCCGGCGGCCACCTGCTCGCCCGAGGCGACGACGACGTCGTATTCGGCCGCGTCGGGGAGGTCGCCGAAGGCGTTGGTCCAGCCCACCAGCTGATTGGTTACGCCGGCCATGGCCGAGACCACCACCGCGACCTCGTTGCCGGAAGCGACCTCGCGCTTGACGCGCCGCGCGACCGCCTTGATCCGCTCGATGTCGGCGACCGAGGTGCCACCGAATTTCTGCACGATGCGCGCCATCCGCCCCGACCCGTACGACACCAAATCATGAAGGTGGCGCCGGCAACCCTGTTGCCGGCCCGGTGCCGCGTATACATACACTCGCTCGGGAAGGCAATCATGGCTGGGCAAGCTCAATCCTCGATCGACCGCGCCGAAGTCGCGCGCTTTGCCGCGATCGCACCGCAATGGTGGGACGAGGAGGGCGCCTTCCGCCCGCTGCACCGGATCAACGCCGCGCGGCTGCGCTTGGGCCGAGACCGACACGCCCGGCATTTCGCCCGCGAGGGCGCGGCGCGCCGCGTCTTCGCGGGCCTGCGTCTCCTCGACATCGGCTGCGGCGGCGGGCTGATGTGCGAGCCCATGGCACGGCTGGGCTGCGCGGTCACGGGCATCGACGCCGATGAAGAGGCGCTGAAAGTGGCGCGCACGCATGCCGAGGGGCAGGGCCTGACGATCGATTATCGCGCCGATGCGATCGAGCGGATGGCAAAACGCGGGCGGCGGTTCGATGCCGTACTCGCCCTCGAAGTGGTCGAGCACGTGGTCGATCCCGCAGAGTTCTTGGCGCTGGCGGGAAGCCTCGTCGCGCCCGGCGGGGCGCTCATCGTCTCGACCCTGAACCGCACGGCCAAGGCCTATTTGGCGGCGATTCTCGGCGCCGAATATGTGCTGCGCTGGCTGCCGCGGGGCACGCATGATTTCAGGAAGTTCCGCCGCCCCTCCGAGATCGCGGAAGGGCTGCGCGCCGCGGGACTCGAAATCGCCGAGCTGGCCGGGCTTCGCTACGACCCGTGGCACGATTCGTGGCGATTGGGCGACGATCTCGGGGTCAACTATTTACTGTTTGCCACCAAACCCCGGTAGAAATAAAGTTTAAGAAGTTTGGATGTCGCAACCGGGGGTTTGCGAACGAACCCCGCGGGAGCGAGGCACTCTTTGCCGTCCCACGGTGGTCGCATGAATGCCTTTCAAATCCCG
>JBJKPV010000275.1:0-2530 GCA_046706015.1 Allostellaceae bacterium
GATCGGGCTCGGACAAGGGCGCGGCTTCATCGGCTTTCTCGGCGAGCGCCGCAAGGCAGGCGGCCACCGCTGTCGGCCGCAGGGGCTTGGCGACCATCGCATCTGCCGTCATCGCACCGTCGGGTTCCTGAAAGTCGGTCCACGCCACGCCAATGAGATAGGTCGCGGGCGGCGCGGCGAGACCGCGCAAGCGTTGCGCCAGCGCCGCGTTCGCTTTGATCAGCGTTTCGTCGACCAGGACCAGCGCGTAGGGCGTGCCGTCGCACGCCGCGCGCTCCAATTCGGCGACGCCCGCGCCAAGATCGCGTGCCATGCCGGGCTCAACGCCAAGCGACGTCAATTGGCGCGAGAGGATTTCGGCCAGGAGCTCGACGCCGGCGATGACGAGGGCGCGTTTGGCGGCAAAGCGCGACGGCGCTGCCGGCGGCGTTGCGGCACCGCAACGCGCCAGCGGCACGGTGAAGCGGAAGGTCGAGCCGGCACCGGGCTCGCTCGAAAATCCGATCGCGCCGCCCATCAGCTCGACCAGCTGACGACAGATCGCAAGCCCGAGGCCGGTGCCGCCGAAGCGCCGCGCCATCGAGCTATCGGCCTGCTCGAATTTCTGGAAGAGTTTCGTATGCACCTCTTCGCTCATGCCGATCCCGGTATCGGTCACGGCAAAGCGCAGCGCATCCTCGCCCGCCCGCGCGCCAGCGCTTGTCACCGTGATCGACACGCCGCCCGTTTCGGTGAATTTCAGCGCATTGCCGAGGAGGTTGAGGAGGATCTGGCGCAGCTTCGCCGGATCGCCACGATAGGTGCCGCACAAGGCGGGGTCGATGAAGATGCCGAGCTCGATGCCGCTTGCCCGCGCCTTGGGCGCCAGGATCATCGCCGCCTGATCGACCAGCGCGACGAGATCGAATTCGACGCATTCGAGCTCCATCTTCCCGGCCTCGAGCTTGGAGACGTCGAGGATATCGTTGATGACGGCGAGGAGCGCGGTCGCGGATTGATCGACGAGCTGGGCGTATTCCCGCTGACGCTCGTTGAGCGGCGTCGCCAGCAGCAGCTCGTTCATGCCGATGATGCCGTTCATCGGCGTGCGAATCTCATGGCTCATCTTGGCGAGGAATTCCGATTTCGCGCGGCTTGCGGCGTCGGCCCGCTCCTTGGCGAGGCGCAGCTCCTCTTCGTTGCGCATGCGCTCGCTCGCATCGCGGGCGATGCTGATGTTCTCGGCCTCGCCGGTATCGGGATTGATCGAGCGGCGCCGGCTCGCCTCGATCCAGCGATATTGGCCGTCCTTGTGCCGAATGCGGTAGGTGACGAGCGCCTGCTCGCCGCGATCGAGGCGGCGGGTTGATTCCTCGAAGGCGGCGATGTCGTCGGGATGGATGATCTCCTCGGCGCTATGCCCCATGAGCTCTTCCGGCTCGTAGCCGTAGAGGCGCCGGCTGGCGGGCGAGACATAGAGCCGCCTTTTGTCGCCGGGCTTCGAGCGCACCAGCATGTCGGAGGAATTCTCGGCCAGGAGACGGAAGCGCTGCTCGCTGTCGCGCGCCGCCTGCTCGGCGCGGCTGCGCCGGCGCAGCTCGGAGCTGAGCGTCAGCGCGAGCCAAGCGGCAAGCCCGAGCAACGCCAGGAGCGCGGCGCCGAAAATGACGGTCTTCTTCTGCCATTCGGCGAGGATCGCCGCCGGTGTCTCGGCGACCGTCACGAGCAAAGGGAAATCGCCGACCTGCTGATAGACATAGAGGCGCTCGATCCCATCGATCAGCGCCACGGTTCGGAAGTGCCCGGCGCGCTCTTGCGGAAAGTGGTGGAAGATTTCGACGCCCGCGAGATTGCGGCCGATATTGCGGGCTTCGAACGGTGTGCGCATCAGCACCGTGCCGTCGGCGCGGAACAGCGTGACCGTGCCGTAGCGCCCAAGGCCGATCGCATCGAAGAGCCGCCGGAAATAGTCGAGCCGCATCGAGCCGACGACGACGCCGGCAAAGCGCCCGGCGGCGTCGTTTCGCCGCCGGCTGAACGCGACCATCCATTTCTCCGTCAGCGGATCCTTGAAGGGCGCGCTGATGAAGAGCCCCAAATGCGGGTTGTCGCGTTGCGCGCGGAAAAAATCGCTGCCCGCGTAATTGAGCCGCGGCGGGTTGAGCGAGCGGGAATCGAGCAGGATGGCCCCGGCGGCGTCGAGAATAAGAAGGGCACCGAGATCCTGCGCCCCGGCCGCGCCGTCGAAGAGCGCGCGGCGGCGGATTTGCGGCGAGACGCGCCAGATATCCGGAAGCGCCAACCCGTCGATGACGGCGCGCAGCGACAGATCATAGACCGCGATATTCCGTTCGATGTCATGCGCCAGAGCGGCGTCGACATTCTGCGAGGTCTCGACCGCATGAT
The DNA here is from genome assembly GCA_046706015.1 of Allostellaceae bacterium. Taxonomy (GTDB): domain Bacteria; phylum Pseudomonadota; class Alphaproteobacteria; order ATCC43930; family CGMCC-115725; genus CAIKMD01. Next base: position 2,386 of record JBJKPV010000275.1, read on the forward strand.
CCCACGTGGCGCGGCGCTCATCGGCGAGCGTCCAGATCATGAGCGCGATGCCGCCAATCATGATCGCGGCGGCGACGCCGAAGAGCGACCGCATGCGAGGCATTGAGACTGCTACGCGTCGCTCGGCCATTGAGAAGATTCCGCA
>JBJKPV010000276.1:0-4382 GCA_046706015.1 Allostellaceae bacterium
GATAGAACGTCGTGGCGGCGACAAGCGCGACCCGGCCCGCGGCCGTATCGAGATAGGCGGGACGCCGCGCCTCGGCGAGAGTCCGTCCCGCGCCCGCATGGGCGATCCGCGCGCCCCGCAGATGTACGAGCATGGCCGTGAGCCCGTCCGCGCCGTAGTCGGTCGCGTGGTTGTTGGCGCAGGAGAGAAGCCCGAACCCCATCCAGCGCAGCTCTTCGAGCAGCGCCGGCGGCGTGCTCATCGGCGTACCCTGCGTCATGTTGGGCGTGCCCTCGTCGAGCTCGCGCACCGTGGTCTCGAGATTGGCAAAGCTCGCATCGGCGCCCGCGCAGAGATCGCGCAGCGCGAGGAACGCGCTTTCATCGAAACCTTTCAATCCGCGCGCCGGCATGGCATCGCCCGCCAGCAGCATGCGGATCCTACCTTCTTCCGCCCGATAGATCATGGGTTCCTCTTTTGCCGCCAAGCGCAGTCTAATATGATCCGGACGGCCGAGGAATGTGAGGAGGTCCCATGCCGCGCAAGCTCGTCGACCTCTCGATCTATCTCGAAAACGACGTGCCCTCGGACCCTCCCGGCTACGAGCCGCATATCCAATATCTGACGCACAAGGACACGGCCGCGGACGTCGTCAAATTCTTCCCCGGACTGAAAGAGCAGGATCTTCCCGAAGGCGAAGGCTGGGCGATCGAATGGATCCGGCTCATGACGCATAACGGCACGCATCTCGACGCGCCCTATCATTTCCATTCGACCATGAATCGCGGCGAGCGCGCGATCGCCATCGACGAGGTGCCGCTCGATTGGTGCTTCCAGCCGGCGGTGAAGCTCGATTTCCGTCATCTCCCCGACGGCTATGTCGTCACCGCCCAGGATGTCGAGCACGAATTGGCGCGCATCGGCCACGACCTCGCGCCGCTCGAGATCGTCGTGGTCAACACCCGCGCCGGCAGCGCCTATGGCAAGCCCGATTACGTCGCCGCCGGCTGCGGCATGGGCCGGGAAGCGACGCTTTATCTGCTGGAGCGCGGCGTCAGGCTTACCGGGACCGATGCCTGGAGCTGGGACGCGCCCTTCGTTCATACTAAGGACAAATACGCCGCGACCGGCGATGCCGGGCTCATCTGGGAAGGGCACAAGGCCGGGCGCGAGATCGGCTATTGCCACTTGGAGAAGCTGCACAATCTCGAAGCGCTTCCCGCCGATGGATTCCAGATCGCCTGCTTTCCGGTAAAGATCCGCGGCGCCTCGGCGGGCTGGACCAGGGCGGTCGCGATCTTCGACGCCTAAGTCGCCCCCAGCCTTCTCAGGCCGCGGGCTCGCGCGCGCTTTCGGCGTGAATCGCGAGGAGCCGCCGTACCAACTCGGGCGTGCGCTGGCGCGCGATGCCGCATTCGGTCGCGATGCCGAAGACTTTGACGTATTTGTGCGCCGCCGCCACGCGTCGGCTCGCGCCCTCGGCGCCGTCCGTATCGTGCACGAGGCCGAGATAGCGCTCGGTCTGGGGCGCCAGCCTCAAGGCCGCCATCGGCTTGAAGAACGCGTCGTCGCTGCGCGCCACCGGCACCGGCATGTGCAGGAACGCGATTGGGTGGCGTACCGAAGCGGCAAGCGCGTTGGCGAGCTCGACCATCTTGCTGGCATCGACCGGCTCGACGAAATGCTTGGCGTCGAGATCGCCGTAGCAGAGATGAAAGCCGAGCTCGACATCCGCGGGCACGGCGTCGCCAAGGCGCGTCAGGCGTTCGAGCAGCGCCGCCGGCGCGCTGATCTCTTTCGGATAGCGCTCGGCGATCTGGCCGTCCCAGATCACCATCTCGATGCACACATCCCATTGGATCGCCAGATCCGCATGCGGGATGGCACGGCAGATGGCGGCGAGCTCGGCGAGCATCGCCTTCTCGTAAGGTTTTTCGACCAGCGGCGCGTCGCGCACGACGCAGAACGGATAGATCACCGCCATCGGTGTCGGCAGGCTGACCTGGAACTTGACCTTGGGTGGAAGCTCGCCGCGCTCGCGAGCGGCGAGAAAGTCCTGGTACGAGATCCGCGCCTCGCGCGCATAGCCGAGCTCGCCGAAATGGATATCGTCGGGACGGACGTCGTCGGCGAGCCGGAGCTGCGTGAACATCCCGGCGCGCGCCGGCACCGTATCGGGGCGGAGATAGGCGCTCGCCCGGAGCAGCGGGTATTGCCAGCTGATCCAGAGCCGCCGACCGCCCGGCTCGCCATCGGGCACGCGCCGCAGACGGCGGCCAAGGAGGCTTCCAGCGGTGCGGAAGACCTCCTCGACGCTGTCGAGCGCGACGCTGCCGACGAGATGGACCTTGTCCGGAACGGCTCCCGCCATGTCTGATCCTCCCGCGCGATTTGGAACAATCCTAATCCCGCAAAGCGCGCGAAGCCAAGATGGCGCGCAGGTTGTAGCTCGCGCGGCCGGGATTGTGATAGGACATTCACGGGGCGACGACTGCCATTCCGAGAGTGGTCAAGAATTCGGGAGCGAAACCTTCGATGCCGATGATCGATCATCAAGAAGCGATCGCGCGAGCCAAGCGGGTCGCGGAAGTTTGCGCCGCGAACGCCACCGCGACCGAGAAGCTTCGCCGCATGCCGCCCGAAAACGTCAAGGCGATGATGGAGTCCGATCTGGTCGGGCTCATCATCCCCCAAGAGCGCGGCGGCTACGGCATCGATAGCTGGATGACGGTCGCGGACGTCGTCGCCGAGGTCGGGCGCGTCTGCGGCTCGAGCGGCTGGTGCTTCGATCTGCTGATCCAGCATCACTGGGTCTTCGGCATGTTTCCCGGCGAAGCGCAGGACGCGATGTACAAAGGCGATCCGCGCCCCAAGATCGGGACCTCCTTCATGCCGGTGGGGAAGACGACGCGCGCGCCAGGCGGCTTCCGTTTGAGTGGCGAATGGAGCTTCTCCTCGGGCGTCGATCATTGCGATTGGGCGATCCTCGGCGCACCGGTCGAGCCTGCCACCGGCGGCGGCCCGCCCGATATACGCTTCTTTCTTCTCGGGCCCGGCGAGTTCACGGTGCGCGACACATGGAACGCCGTCGGCCTGCGCGGCTCGGGCAGCAACAACGTCGTCGTGAAAGACGTCCTCGTGCGCGAGGAAAACACCTTGCGCGCGGCCGATTTCGCCTCGGGGATGACGCCCGGCGCCAAGGTCAATAAAGGCGTGATGTTCCGCGAGCCCGGCTATGTCGCCTTTCCCTTCGGCATCTTCTGTCCGCTTCTTGGCATCGCACGCGGCGCGCTCGACAGCTTCACCGGATTCGCGAAAAGCCGTGCCGGCGGGCCAGCGCGCGAACCGGTTCTGCAGCTCTATAATTCGCAACGCACGATCGGCGAAGCCGCGAGCGAGATCGATGCCGCCTATCTTCTCGCCAAGGACAATGACGAGAGGCTGCGCACGCGCCTGCCGATGGGGACCGACGACGTCATCATGATAAGACGCAACTTCACCCTCGCCTCGCGCCTCGCCATGCGCGCGGTCGACCGCCTCTTCGAAGTCTCTGGCGCACGCGGCATCATCGACGGCAACCCGATCCAGCGCTTCTGGCGCGACGTTCATGCCGCGGGCAATCACGTCGCCTGGGCGGTCGATTCCAGCTATATCAGCGCCGGCGCGCACGCGATGGGCATGCCTGCGCCAGGATCGCATTGATGAGCGCCGCACCCAACCCGCCGCCGCGTCGCGAGCGCATCGCCGTCGAGGAAGGCTTCACCATCCCCGAGGTCGCCGCCGCCGCGCGGGCGCTGGCCGAGCGCAACGGCACGCTGATGACGATCACGCCCACGCGCCGAGCGCTGTTCCAGGACCTGGTCGATCTCGGCGAGCGGCGCATCCGCGCGATGGACGAAGACGGTATCACCCTGCAGCTGCTCGTCATCGGCTCGCCGGGCGTGCAGATCTTCGATCCCGTCGAGGGAACCGAACTCGCCAAGCTCGTCAATGACCGACTAGCCGAAGCCTGCAAAGCCTACCCGACGCGTCTCGCCGGGCTCGCCGCGATCGCGCCGCAAAACCCGCACGGCGCCGCCGCCGAGATCGAGCGCGCGGTGAAGAGCCTGGGGTTGAAAGGCGCAATCATCAATTCGCACACCCATGGCGAATATCTCGACGACAAGAAATTCTGGCCGATCTTCGAGGCGGCCGAGGCGCTGAGCGTGCCGATCTACATCCACCCGCGCGAGCCCGGGCCCGGCATGGCAGACCCGATGTCGATGCCCGGCTTTCGCGTCGCCTGGGGCTACGGCGTCGAGACCGCCACGCACATCATGCGGCTGATCGCGGGCGGCGTCTTCGACCGCTTCCCGCGCCTCAAGATCGTCATCGGCCATATGGGCGAGAGCATCCCCTTCACC
>JBJKPV010000277.1:0-4146 GCA_046706015.1 Allostellaceae bacterium
TGACAGCGATGGGCTTACGGGTATGGCGCGCCCGTCACGGCGCCACGCGCGCGCTGCTTGTCGCGGAGTCGCGCAACCTATTTGGCGAGCGGCGCGCTCGGGGCCGAGGGCGCGGCCGGATGGGCAGGCGGCGCTGCAGGTTGTGCCGGGGCGGCCGGGCTCACGGGCGCCGTCGGCGCTGGTCCCTGATCGATGATCGAGTGAACGGCGCGCTGCGAGCTCGCCATCACCGCGAGCGCGATGCTGGTGCCGAAGAACGCCGCCGCCAGGATCGCGGTGGTGCGGGTCAGCAAATTGGCCGTCGACCGGCCCGAAAGGAATCCCGACATGCCGCCGCCGCCGCCAATGCCGAGTGCGCCGCCTTCGCTCTTTTGCAGCAGTACGACCGCGATCAAGGCGATCGCAAGCATGAGATGGACGACGATGACGACGGTGATCATGGCGCGGTTTTAGCCCGTCGCGGCCGGCTTCGCCAGAGGGCGAAGAGCGGCCTTGGTTTGCGTCCTAGTGGAGCGGATTTGACATTCGCTTACCTGCTTGGCGCGAACACCGAAAGCGAATGTCAAATCCAAAGCTCCACTCGAATCATATAGTTGCAAGTAGTTTTTTGATTCCAACATTGGCAAAGTGCCGGGCGCAAATGGGAGGCGAATGTTGGAATCGGACCACTAGGCGCAGGCTTGGGCGATGGCCCAGAATTCGTCGGCCACCAGGCTCGCGCCGCCCACCAGGGCGCCATCGACATGGGCGACGCCCATCAGCTCTACAGCGTTGGCCGGTTTCACCGAGCCGCCATAGAGAATGAGAACCTTGGCCGAATTGCTGACACCCACGGCGAGGCGCTCGCGGATATGAGCGTGGACCTCGGCGATCTGCGCCGTATTCGGCGTCCTTCCGCTGCCGATCGCCCAAACCGGCTCATAGGCGATGACGATCTCGGCGGCGCCGAGCCCGGAAGGGAGCGACGCCTGGAGCTGGCGCGCGACCACGGCGAGCGTCTCGCCCGCCTCGCGCTGCTCCACGGTTTCGCCGACGCAGACGATCGGAACGAGGCCGACGGCCCGCGCCGCGCTCACCTTGGCGCGAACCATGGCGTCGGTTTCGCCCTGATCGCTGCGCCGCTCGGAATGGCCGAGAATGACATGGCCGCATCCCGCGTCGCGCAGCATCGCGGCGCTAAGCTCACCGGTATGCGGACCCTTGGGCGCGGCATGACAATCCTGCCCGCCGAGACCGATCGTGCTGCGCGCGAGCATCGTCGCCAGGGAATGGAGCAAGGTCGCCGGCGGGCAGATGACGATGTCGCACGTCACGGCCCCGCTCGCCGCACGTTGCAGGATCTGCTCGACCAACGCGCTACCGTCGGCCTTCAACCCGTTCATCTTCCAATTGGCGACCGCCAGCTTGCGCATCCGCTCTCCATCGCGCCATGTTCACCCTACTTTGCGCCGCGCGAATTCTGCCCCGGCGATGCGCGTGCCCGCAAGTGGCAGCGCGAGCGACAGAGCGCCAGCGGCCGCGCGCCCTTGCGATGCCGAGGGGGCACTTCTATCATCCGCACGCCGCTTTCCGCCGCCGAGCAAAGCCCTTCATCATGCTGCAAGCCATCCACTCCAAGGCCAATTCACTCATCGTCAAGCTTCTCATGGGCTTGCTCATGCTCACCTTCGGGCTGTGGGGCATCGGCGACATTTTCCGCAATTGGACCGCCGACACCTCGGTTGCGAAAGTCGGCGGCAAGGAGATCAGCGCCGACGAGCTCAGCAAGGTGATGCGCGATCAGCTGGCGCGGCTGCGCGACGTCCTTGGCAACGACGTCGACATGGACCAGGCGAAGAAGCTCGGCATCGTCGACAGCGCGCTAAGGAGCCTCATCAACAGCGATCTCGTCGATCTCGAAGTGCAACGGCTCGGCCTCCAAATGGGCAACGATGCCGTCCGCCAAGCGATCTTCGACAATCCCGCCTTCAAGGGCACAACCGGCACCTTCGACCGCGGCCGCTATCAACAGCTGCTCGCGATGAATCAGCTCACCGAGCCGCAATTCGAGGAATCGGTGCGCCAAAGCCTCGTCCGCAGCGAGTTGACCGGCGCGGTGACCGACGGCGTGACCGCGCCGATCTTCTTGGCGAGCACGCTTTATCGCTCGCGCGCCGAAACCCGCACCGCCGAGCTCGTGACCTTGACGCCGGCTTCCGTGCCGGCGCCGCCCGCGCCGACGGAAGCCCAGCTCGCGGCGTTTCACGACGCGCACAAGGATGATTTCCGCCTGCCCGAGCGGCGCAGCCTGACGCTCGCCCTGCTGCGCGTGAGCGATATCGCGGCGACGATCAAGGTTCCCGAGGCAAAGCTCAAAGCGGCCTATGACCAGCGCAAGGCCGAATTCAACACGCCCGAAGAGCGCGACATCAAGCAACTGCTCCTGCCCGACGAGGCCAAGGCCAAGGCGGCCGAGAGCGCCCTGCTCGCGGGGAAAACCTTTGCCGCCGCCGCCAAAGAGGCGGGCGGTGATGCCTCGACCACCGATCTCGGCTGGGTGAAGCGCGACGACCTGCCGGCGGATCTGGCCAAGGCCGCTTTCGCGCTGCCCCAGGGCAAGGCGAGCGAGCCGATCAAGTCGAGCTTCGGCTGGCACATCCTCGTCGTCACCGGCATCAAGCCGGCCACGGTGCAACCCCTCGCCGCGGTGAAGGATCGCCTGCAGCAATCGATCGCGCGCGATCAAGCCGCCGACGCGATCAGCGACATCGCCAACCACATCGACGACGCCTTGGCCGCGGGCGATTCCCTGAAGACGGTCGCGCAGAAATACGCGCTCAAGACCGAGACGGTCGCGAGCGTCGATGCGCAAGGACACGGGGCCGATGGCAAGCCGGTCGATTTGCCCCAGCCGAGCGGCACGATCCTGCATGCGGCCTTCGCGACCGATGCCGGCCAGAACAGCTCCCTCACCGAGCTCGGCGATGACGGCTATTTCATCGTCCATGTCGACAAGGTCACGCCCGCGGAGGTGCAACCGCTCGCGGCCGCGCATGAGAAGGCGGTGACCCTCTGGCAGGACCAGGCGCGCAAGGACGCACTCGCCAAGCTTGCGAAAGAGCTGATCCAGGAGGTGAAGGCGGGCAAGAGCCTCGAGCAGGCGGCATCCGAGCGCAAGCTGACCGCGACGGTGACGCCAGCCTTGCAGCGCACGGGCGGCGACGCCAAGGTGCCGCCGGCGCTGGTCGCGTCGATCTTCAACGCCAAGAAAGGCGAGGCGGTAAGCGCCGCCGCGGGCGACAATTACGCGGTCGCCGAGGTCAAGACGATCGATCCCGCCGATCCGAGCAAGAACGCGGGCGCAGTCAAGGATCTCTCCGACCAGCTCGCGGCCGAAATGCGCGACGATACGATGGGCGCCTTCGAGCAGGCTTTGCGCGCGCATTTCCCGGTCGAGATCAACCAGACCAATCTCGACCGGCTCTGACGGCGGCGCGGGGCGCGGCACGATGGAAATCTCGCCCGGCTTCGAGGAATTCGCCGCGCGCTATGAAGCGGGCAAGCCGGCGCTCGTCTGGACGTCGCTGGTCGCCGATCTCGAAACGCCGGTCTCGGCGATGCTGAAGCTGGCCGACGGCAAGCCGAACAGCTTCCTCTTCGAATCGGTCGAAGGCGGCGAGCGCATCGGACGCTATTCGATCATCGGATTGAAGCCCGATCTGATCTGGCGTTGCTTCAAGAACGAGGCCCAGATCAACCGCCGCGCGCGCCAGGACGCGCAATCCTTCGAGACGCTTCCGGGCGGCGCGCTCCCATCCTTGCGCGCGCTCATCGCCGAATGCCGCATCGATGATTTGCCCGCCGGGCTGCCGCCCATGGCCGCGGGGCTCTTCGGCTATTTGGGCTATGCGACCGTCGGCCTGATCGAGCGGCTGCCTGATGCCAATCCGGATACGCTCGATGTTCCCGACGGGATGCTGCTGCGGCCGAGCATCGTCTGCATCTTCGACAATGTGCAAGGCAGCGTCAGCGTCGTCACGCCGGTCTGGCCCGGCGCTGCCTCGGCGCGCGCGGCCTATGAGGAGGCGTGCGAGCGGCTCGCCGAGGTGATCGCCGATTTCGAGCGCGACCTGCCGCAGCGCCGCGCCATCGACGAGGCGCTCGCCG
>JBJKPV010000278.1:0-4394 GCA_046706015.1 Allostellaceae bacterium
GGTTGCCGGCGGGCGCGTCGGCGAAAAGGTCAATGATCTCGGCCTGCGGCGCCTCGCGCTTGAGCACCGCCTTCATCTGACCGACATAGGGCCCTTCGAGGCCGAAATCGGTGAAGAGGACGACGAACGGGGCCGCGGTCTGCATAGCCGGATTATGCGGCGCCCCTCGATCGGCACAAGCGCGCAAATCAAATCGGATCTATACCCGTGACCCGTGAATCCGTGAAGGCCGATATCAAAGCAAGCTGAGTTGCTTGCTCGCTTGCGCCGTGCCGGGGATACGGAAGAGCGAGCAATCGAGTCGCCGATTGTCGCGCTCTCTGTCGAGGCCGAGGCGACGGCAGGCGCTCTCGTGGCGGATACGCAGCATCTCGGCATAAGCCCCGGTGCCGCGCATGCGCGTGCCCCATTCGGAGCGATAGGCGAGACCGTCGCGGCTCTGCTTCACCAGCGACATCACATGCCTCGATTTGGCAGGAAAATTCGCGCCAAGCCAATCCTCGAACATGCCGGCCAGTTCAAGCGGCAGCCGCAGCAGCACATAGGCGGCCGAGATGGCGCCACGCGCCACCGCGGCTTCGATGATGCTCTCGAGCTCTGCATCATTGAGCGCCGGGATCATCGGCGCCGCCATCACCGCGGTCGGAATGCCCGCCGCGGCCAAGGCTGCAATTGTCTCGAGCCGCCGCTCGGGCGTCGCCGCGCGCGGCTCCATCTTGCGCGCGAGGCTGCGATCGAGCGTCGTCACCGAGACGGCGACGCTCGCCAGCCGGTCGCGCGCCATCGCGCCGAGAAGATCGATGTCGCGCTGCACCAGCGCCGATTTGGTGACGATGCAGACCGGGTGATTGAATTCCTTCAGCACCTCGAGAAGGCGCCGCGTCAGGTTGAGCTTGCGCTCGATCGGCTGATAGGGATCGGTGTTGGCGCCCAGGGTGATCGGCTGGCAGCGATAAGATGGCTTCGAAAGCTCGGCGCGCAGCAGCGCCGGCGCCTCCTCCTTGACGAAGATGCGGCTCTCGAAATCGAGCCCGGGCGAGAGGCCGAGATAGGCGTGCGTCGGCCGCGCGAAGCAATAGATGCAGCCATGCTCGCAGCCGCGATAGGGATTGACCGAGCGGTCGAAGGGAATGTCGGGCGAATCGTTGCGCGCGATGATCGTCTTGGCGCTATCGCGCAGATATTGGGTCTCGAGCGCCGGCGGTTCCTCGTCGCCGCTGCCCCAGCCATCATCCGTGGCAACATGCGTTGCCGGCTCAAAGCGTCCGGCGCGGTTGGTGACGGCGCCGCGCCCTTTCCGGGGCTGCGCCTGGAGAGCCTCGTCCATCGCCGAACTATGATTGATTTTCCCGAACATAACAAGAACATTTCTGTTATGATACTTATGGAATACACATTTAGCACCGCCGACTGAGTGAGTATATTATACACATGAATGCGCGTGAGATCCTGAAGGCGCTAAAGGCCGGTGGATGGATCGAGGTGCGTTCGAAAGGGTCGCATCTGATGCTCAAGCACCCAACCAAACGCGGGTTGGTCACTTTGCCGATCCATGGCGCGAAAGACGTCAAGCCGGGCACCTTGGCATCGATCGAACGCCAAGCCGGGATCAAACTTCGGAGCAATTGAAATGGTGTTGCGGTTTTATCGGGCGATTGCCTATCAGGCGCCGGGTGACGGACCAGATGATGGCTGGGACGTGATTTTTCCGGATCTGCCGGGCTGCGTTTCACAGGGAGACACAGCCCAAGAAGCGCTGAGAAATGCCGTGGAGGCTGTGGCGCTACACATTGAAGGAATGGTGAACGAAGGCCTGGAACTGCCTCCAGAGTCACGCGTAAACGAGCGATTGCCGGACTGGGTTCGCCAAATCGAAATGTTGCCCGAGCCGGTGCACGCGCTCCTGCCCGTCGAGGTGCCCGGCAAGAGCCTGCGCATCAACATCACGATGGACAGATCGCTCATCGAACGTCTTGATGCAGCCGCGAGCCGAGAGGGCACGACCCGTTCCGGCTATCTCGCGCAGGCCGTGCGCGAGAGGCTGCAGCGCCACCGCGAACTCACTTAAAAGCGGCTTTTGATCAGCCTTGGCTGCCGGGTTTCAGATGTTCCTGAAGGCGGGGCATCAGCTCGACGAGATTGCAGGGGCGATGCCGATTGTCGAGCTGGTGCTTGATGATGTCGTCCCAGCCGTCGCGACAGGCGCTGGGCGAGCCGGGAAGCGCGAAGAGATAGGTACCGCCGGCGACGCCCGCGGTGGCGCGGCTCTGGATCGTCGAGGTGCCGACTTTCTGATAGCTGAGCCAGCGGAAGAGCTCGCCGAAGCCGGCGATCTCCTTTTCATAAACCGCATGGAACGCCTCGGGCGTGACGTCGCGGCCGGTGACACCGGTGCCGCCGGTCGCGATCACCACGTCGATCGCGGGATCGGCGATCCATTCCTTGAGCTGGGCGATGATCGCGTTCTTGTCGTCGCGCACGATTTTCTTCGCGGCGAGGCGATGGCCCGATTGCGCGATGAGCTCGACGAGGGTCTTGCCAGACCGGTCGTCCGCTTCGCTGCGCGTGTCGGAAACCGTCAGAACCGCGATGTGAACCGGAAGGAAGGGGCGCGTTTCATCAATTTTGGGCATTGAGACTGTTATCCGCGACGGTCGTGCCGTCTTGCGCGATATAAGTCGGCCAATGTCCCGCGGCAAGGGCGTCGAGGCTGGGCGTCGCCTGATTGAGCCGCATGCGGTAGATCCAGTAATTCGTCAGCACGCGCATGGTGAAGATGCGCGATTCCGCCCAGGGCACGCTCTCGAGGAAGAGCAGCGGATCCTTGCGCAACTCCGGATGCGACGCGATCCAGTGCGCCGAGGCGGTCGGCCCGTGATTATAGGAAACCGTGAAGAGCATCAGATTGCCATCGATGCGCTTGTCCGCGATCAGGGTCTGCACGTATTCCTGCGCCAGCATCAGGTTGAATTCCGGATCGCTCAGCGCCTTGCGCTCGGCCTTGCGGCTGTGGCTTGCGAGCGGCAGCCCGGCGCGCTCGGCCATGGAGCGCGCGGTCGCCGGCATCAGCTGCATCAACCCGGTGGCGCCGACCTGGCTGCGCGCATCCGGCAGGAACTGCGATTCCTGGCGCATCAGCGCGAAGATCAGCGCGCGGTCGACGGTGAATCCACCGAGCGGGCGCCAGCGCGGCATCGGATAGAGCGCGATGTCGTGGCTGCGCCCGTCGTTATTGGCGAGCACCGCCGCGAGCTGGAGGCTGACCGCCGGCAGATTGGCGCGGTCGGCAAGCGCGGCGAGCGACTGCACCAGGGTGCCGGAGCCGCGCGCGGCGAGCTGGCTGACCTCCGCGGCCGCAAGCTCGCGCTGGCCGACGGCGAGGAGCGCGAGCGTGCGCCGCCCGGCCTCGGTTCCCATGACGAGCTGGGCGTCGAACTCGGTGAAGCGGTCGGCGTCGAAGCTCAGATTCTGTTGGATGCCCAGAAGGCGCCGCGCCAGCATGCCGTAGAAGGTGCGCGAATTCTCGGCCGCGACCCTCAGCCAATAGGCATAAACATCGGGATGCCCGGCGCGCAGCTCGACCCGCGCCGCCCAGAACGCAGCCGCGGAGCGCACCCAGTTCGACTGGCTGTTGCTGCGTGCGACGGCTTGGAAATGCCGGCGCGCCTCGTTGAGCCGCCCGAGGCGCCAGGCGGCGAGGCCGGCATTCCAGTTCGAAACCGAGGCATAGGCGCTGGTCTCGGTCGCGGCGCTCAAATTCAAGGCTTGCTGCGGCTCGTTCTGCGCGAGATAGCCTTCGGCGATGGCGGCGCGGAGTTGGTCGCGGGCGGCGGTGTCGATCAGTTCCTTGGCCTCGCGCCCCGCGAGCAGCAATTCGGCCTTGCCCGGCTCGTCGGCGGCGAGGCGGCGGATTTGCTTTTCGAGCGAAGCGGCCTGCTTTGCCGCCGCTGGAATCAGCTTCTTGTGCTCGCGCTTGACGAGAAGCGGGTCATCGGCGCGCGGCTCGATGCCGAAATCATCGCTTGCAGGCGCCAGCACGGTGGCCGAGGAGGGCTTGGGCGGCAGCGGCGCGCCATGCGGATGCCGCCGCAGCGCCATCGCATAGATCGCCTTGGCGTCGGGTTGGTCAGCATAATGCTGCAGCCACTGCGCCAGTTGACCATAAGTCGCCTGAAAGGCGCTGTCGCGATAGCGCTGTGCCAACACCGGGCCGAGCAGCAGCTTGTCGTCGAGTTGCGCAATCTCGCCGTCAGCCTCTTCCCAGCGCCGCGACTCCTGTAGCGCGAAAATCCGCCGGTAATGATCAATATCGGTCTGAGAGAGGATCCGCGGCAGATCGGCTTCGCGCAGAACCAGCGCCCCTGGCGACAGCTCGGCCGTCTTCACGTCTGCTG
>JBJKPV010000279.1:0-13017 GCA_046706015.1 Allostellaceae bacterium
CCGAACGACGAAATGATCGCCGGCCTCAAGCGACAAAAGCTCCGAATAAAAGACGAAATCGCCCAGCTCGAGCATTCGAGCCACTGAACCTTCAGGTCAGGTTCCTGGCCTGCTCGCGCAGTTGAAATTTTTGTACCTTCCCGGTCGACGTCTTCGGCAGCGGTCCGAAGACGACGGACTTGGGTGCCTTGAAATGCGCGAGGCGATCGCGGCAGAACGCGATCAATTCCTCGGCGCTCGCGCTCGCGCCGGGCTTTAGCGCGACGAAGGCGCAGGGCGTCTCGCCCCAATGCGGGTCGGGGCGCGCTACCACCGCCGCTTCGAGCACGGCGGGATGGCGGTAGAGCACGCTCTCGACCTCGATGGTCGAGATGTTCTCGCCGCCCGAGATGATGATGTCCTTCGAGCGGTCTTTGAGCTCGACATAGCCGTCGGGATGCGCGACGCCGAGATCGCCGGTATGGAACCAGCCGCTGGCGAAGGCCTCGTGCGTCGCGGCCTCGTTCTTCAGATAGCCTTTCATCACGATATTGCCGCGCATGAAGACCTCGCCCATCGTCGTGCCGTCGCGCGGCACCGGCTCGAGCGTGTGCGCATCGGCGACCATCAAGCCTTCCAAGACCGGATAGCGCACGCCCTGGCGCGCCTTGAGGCGGGCGCGCTCCGCCGGGGCTTGCGCGTCCCATTCGTCCTGCCAGGCGCAAACCACCGCAGGCCCGTAGGACTCCGTGAGGCCATAGACATGGGTTACGGCAAAACCTTTCGCCTCGATCCCTTCGAGTACCGCGGCCGGCGGCGGCGCCCCGGCGGTCATGATCGCGACCTTGCGCGCAAGAGGGCCGCGCTCGCGCGGCCATGCGTTCAGCAGCATGTTCATCACCACGGGCGCGCCGCAAAGATGCGTCACGCCCTCCTCTTCGATCGCAGCGAAGATTGCCCCCGGCTCGACGCGACGCAGGCAGACATGAGTGCCGGCAAGAGCGGTGATGGTCCAGGGAAAGCACCAGCCGTTGCAATGGAACATCGGCAACGTCCAGAGATAGACCGGGTGCTGCGGCAGGCTCCAGACCAGCGCGTTGCCGATCGCGTTGAGATAAGCGCCGCGATGATGATAGACGACCCCTTTGGGATTGCCGGTGGTGCCCGAGGTGTAGTTGAGCGCGATCGCGTCCCATTCATCGTCCGGCGCCTCTTCGGCGAGGCCGGGATCGCCTGCGGCGATGAAGCGCTCGTAATCAATCTCGCCTAGGCTCTTTCCACCGGGCGCCTGCGTGTCGTCGATATCGATGACGGGAAGCGGGCGCTTCAGCAACGCTAGCGCGGGCTCGATGATCGAGGCGAATTCGCGGTCGGCGATGAGCAGATTCGCCTCGCCGTGCTCGAGGATGAAGGCGATCGCCGCAGCGTCCAGCCGCGTGTTGAGCGCGTTCAGCACCGCGCCCGCCATCGGCACGCCGAAATGCGCCTCGAAGAGCTCGGGCGTGTTGGCGGCCATCACCGCGACCGTGTCGTTCTTGCCGATGCCTCGGGCTTTGAGCGCGCCGGCAAGGCGCCGGCAACGCAGTTCGGCCTCGGCCCAGTTATAGCGTCGCGCGCCATGGATGATGGCGGTACGCCGCGGATAGATCGCGGCGGCGCGGCCGAGAAATCCCAGCGGGGTCAGCGGGGCATGGTTTGCTGCGTTGCGGTCGAGCGCGACGGCATAGGGGCCGGTCACCGTCTCCTCCTTTCCGGCCGCTTGGCAAGGGCCGTTATTTGCCGCACATAATAGCCCAATTCGGGCGAAGGGAGGACGCGCCATGAGCAGCCGCCAGGTGGAGGAGCATCGTCGCTCGCTCGCGGATCCGGAAGGATTCTGGGGCGAGGCCGCGGCCGCGATCGATTGGGAAAAGCGCTGGGATCGCGTGCTCGATCAGAGCCGCAAGCCCTTCTATCGCTGGTTTGCGGGCGGGCAGCTCAATACTTGCTGGAACGCGCTCGATCGCCATGTCGAGCGCGGCCGCGCCGAGCAGCTGGCGCTGATCTATGACAGCCCGGTCACCGGGCAGGTCAAACGCTTTACCTATCGCCAGCTGCGCGACGATGTGGCGCTTCTCGCGGGCGCGATCGCGAGCCTCGGCGTCGAACGCGGCGACCGTGTCATTATCTACATGCCGCTCGTGCCCGAAGTGGTGATGGCGATGCTTGCTTGCGCGCGCATCGGCGCCATTCATTCGGTCGTCTTCGGCGGCTTCGCCGCGCCCGAACTCGCGTCGCGCATCGACGATGCCAAGCCCAAGCTCGTGCTCTCGGCCTCCTGCGGCATCGAGCCGGGCCGCGTCATCGCCTACAAGCCGCTGCTCGATCAGGCGATCGAGCTCGCGCAAACGAAGCCGCAGACCCTCATCCTGCAGCGTCCCACCCAAACCTGCACGCTCATCGCCGGCCGCGATCACGATTGGGCGACCACTGTGGCGACGGCGCGGCCGGCGGCTTGCGTGACACTCGAGGCGACCGATCCGCTCTACATCCTCTACACCTCCGGCACGACCGGCCAGCCCAAGGGCATCGTGCGCGACAATGGCGGGCACGCGGTCGCACTGCATTGGTCGATGGCGAATGTCTATGGCATGAAGCCGGGCGAGGTGTTCTTCGCCGCGTCCGATGTCGGCTGGGTGGTCGGCCATTCCTATATCGTCTACGCGCCACTGCTCTATGGCTGCACCACCGTGCTCTATGAAGGAAAGCCGGTCGGCACACCGGATGCCGGCGCCTATTGGCGATTGATCGCCGAGCATGGTGTCGATGCGATGTTCACCGCGCCGACCGCCTTTCGCGCGATCCGGCGCGACGATCCCGAGGGCCGCTTCATCCGCCGCTACGATCTGACGAAGTTCCGCACGCTCTTCCTTGCGGGCGAGCGCGCCGATCCGGCGACAGTGCAATGGGCCGAGGCGCAGCTCAAAGTCCCGGTGATCGATCATTGGTGGCAAACGGAGACCGGCTGGGCGATCGCCGCCAATTGTGTCGGCCTCGGCCCGCAGAAGGTGAAGCACGGTTCGGCGACGCGCGCGGTGCCGGGCTATGATTTGCGCGTGCTCGACCCGTCAGGCGAGGCGATGAAGCCCGGCGAGATCGGCGCGCTTTGCATCAAGCTGCCCTTGCCGCCCGGCTCCTCGCCGACCCTGTGGCAGGCCGAAGAGCGCTACGTCAAAGCCTATCTCGCCGATTATCCCGGTTATTACCACACCGCCGACGCCGGCTATCTCGATGAGGACGGCTATGTCTTCGTCATGACGCGCACCGACGACATCATCAACGTCGCCGGCCACCGCCTATCGACGGGCGCGATCGAGGAAGTGCTCGCCTCGCATGCGGACGTCGCCGAATGCGCGGTGATCGGCGTTGGCGACGCGCTCAAAGGGCAGGTACCGCTGGGTTTCCTCGTCTTGAAGGCGGGCGCCAAGACGGATCGCGCGCGGGTGGCCGAGGAGGCGGTGCAGCTCGTACGCGAGCGCGTCGGTCCGGTGGCGAGCTTCAAGCTGGCGGTGGTGGTTGAACGGTTGCCAAAGACGCGCTCGGGCAAAATCTTGCGCGGCACGATGCGCGCGATCGCCGATGGCGAGGCCTATAAGGTTCCGGCGACGATCGACGATCCGGCGATCCTGAGCGAGATCGGCGAAAGCCTCAAAGGCGCGGGGCTCGCCTCGGCCAAGGCTTGAGCGGCCCTTGGCGCCTCAAGGCGCGGCGTCGTCCGTCCCGGCCACGTCCTCGAGCGTCGGCAGCTTGACGAGCGGTTCGTCGCCCTCGGCGCGTTTCTTGCCGCGGTTGGCGCGCGTGACCGCGGCCTCGAGCATCTCCATCGTGCACAGGCCGAGCGCTACCGGGTGGCGCGGCTTGATGTTGGACGAGTTCCTGTGGGTGCGGTCGCGCACCGCCTGGATCGTCGGCTTGGTCGTGCCGACGAGCTTCGAGATCTGCCCGTCACTCAGTTCGGGATGATTCTTCAAGAGCCAGGCGATCGCGTCGGGCTTGTCCTGCCGCTTGGCGATGGGCGTGTAGCGCGGGCCCGCATGTTTCACCAATTCCACCGGATGCGCGTCCTTGGAGATCTGGAGCCGCGCCTCGGGATCCTTCTGGCAGCGCTCGATCTCATCGAGGGTGAGCTGACCGTTCGCAATCGGATCGAGCCCTTGCATCTGCAGCGCGACCTCGCCATCGGCGATCGCCTGGACCTCGAGCGCATGCAGGCCGCAAAACTCGCCGATCTGGTCGAAGGTCAGCGAGGTGTGCTCGACCAGCCAGACGGCGGTGGCCTTGGGCATCAAGGGCAAAGTCATCGGTCCTCCTCGATTGCGAGGTTTCTCAGAAAGCGGGTCACCATGTCGGAGATGCCCGTCATATAGCGATTCGCGGGCCTTCTGGGAAGGGGGCGGCACCCGGAACCGTGGGGGTCGCGACCCTTAGACCGAGAGCATGATCTTGCCGATATGGCTCGAGGTTTCGAGCAGGCGGTGAGCCTCGGCCGCCTCGGCCAAGGGGAAAGTGCGGTGGATCACCGGCTTGACCTTGCCCGAATCGAGGAGCGGCCAGACCTCGCGGCGGATGGCGGCGGCCATCGCGCCTTTCTCTTCGACGCTGCGCGGCCTCAGGCCCGAGCCGGTCAGGGTCAGGCGTTTGCCCATGATGGTGACGAAATTCACCTCGGCCATGACCCCGTGTTGCGTCGCGATGCTGACATGGCGGCCTTCGACGGCGAGGATGCTGAGGTTCTTCTGGATGTAGTCGCCGCCGACCATATCGAGCACGACATCGACCCCGCGATTGGCGGTCGCCTCGCGGATCACCTGGACGAAATCCTCGTGTTTGTAATCGATACCGCGCGTCGCGCCCAGCTTCTCGCAGGCATGGCATTTGTCGCGGCTGCCGGCGGTGGCGAAGATCGCGCCGGCGCCGAAGGCGCGCGCGAGCTGGATCGCGACCGTGCCGATGCCGCTCGAGCCGCCGTGAACGAGGATCGACTGTCCGGCGCGCAGCTTGCCGCGCTCGAACACGTTGTGCCAGACAGTGAAGAAGGTCTCGGGCAGAGCCGCCGCCTCGACCAGGCTGAAGCCCTTGGGCACCGGCAGGCATTGCGGCTCGGGTGCCACGCAATACGTCGCATAGCCGCCCCCGGTGACCAGCGCGCAGACCTCGTCGCCGATCTTCAGATGATGGACGCCGAGCCCGATCGCCACGACCTTGCCGGCGATCTCGAGGCCCGGAATGTCCGAGGCGCCCGGCGGCGGCGGGTATTGGCCTTTGCGCTGCATGATGTCCGGACGGTTGACGCCGGCCGCGCCGACCGCGATCAGCACCTCGCCGCTGCCCGGTGCCGGCATCGGCCGCGTCGCCGGCCGCAACACTTCGGGCCCACCCGGGTTGGCGATCTCGATGACGGTCATGGTGGTCGGTAACGCGCTCATGCGATCCCTGTCCGGCCTTGCAACGCGATTGCACCTCTAGCCTGATCGCGGCAAACTGGCAACGGGGAGCGAAGGAGCTGAGCCGCTTGGATGAGGACGATCTGGCACCGCTTCGTCAGCCGCCAAAGCCGCGCGATTTGACGCCGCTGGCGATAGCCGAGCTCGAATCCTATATCGCCGAGCTTGAGGCCGAGATCCGGCGCGCACGCGAGGCAATCGCCGCCAAGCGCAAGCAGCGTGGCGGCGCCGAAGGCCTGTTCAAGCGCTGATGGCAATCGCGATGGCGAGGAGGCACGGGCACCGAATCGGCCGGGCGCGATGAGCGGGTCGGAGGACCGGCCGGCGCCGCCGCGGCGCGACGAGTATCGGCATTTCCTTTCGATTCCCACCCGCTGGATGGACAACGACGTCTACGGCCACGTCAACAACGTGGTCTACTATTCCTATTTCGACACGGTGGTGAACCGCTATCTGATCGAGGCTGGCGTGCTCGATTTCCGCGATGGTGCGGTCATCGGCCTCGTAGTTGAGACGACTTGCCGCTATTTCCAGCCGCTTGCCTTTCCCGAGGTGATCGATGCGGGCCTGCGCGTCTCGCGACTCGGGCGCAGCAGCGTGCGCTACGAGATCGCGATCTTTCGCCGCGGCGAGAACGAGGCGGCGGCATCGGGCCATTTCGTCCATGTTTATGTCGATCGCGCGAGTCGGCGGCCGGTGCCGCTTCCCGGAGATCTGCGCGCGGCGCTCGTGCGAATCGGCGGCGCGAGTTGACGCGCTTCGGGGGATGAGCGAGTCTTTCATATTGAAACGCGATGGCGGGGACGCCTGAGAGGGGAGAGGCGATTGGCCTTGCGCTTGTCTGGTCGCCTGATAACCGGATCGATTTTCGGAATCGTCTGGATCGGCCTCTGCGCCTTCTACATCAACGCCTATGTCGGCTGGAGCGTTCTGTTCTCGCTGCTGCCGCACGAGATCGCCCTCGTGGTCCTCACGGTCGCGCTTCCGGTCGGCGTCGTCTGGAACATCGCCGCGTCGCGCGACAACGCGGTTCGACTTGAGCGCGTTTCCGAGCGCCTGGCGGAACAGCTCGTCCAGGTGCAAGGCGTGCCCGGTCGCTTCAACGAGCGCACGCGCGAGACCATGGCGGGGTTGAGGCAGCAGCTCGACGAGCTCAACGCCAGCGGCGACGCGGCGGCCGCCCGCTTGAAGCACGCGGTAGACGGCTTCGGCGGGGTGTTTTCGGGCGCTGTGACGAGCCTCAACACCATCGTCGAGCGTGCCGAGTACGCGCGCAGCGATCTCGCTGCCGCGGTCGAGCCGCTGGCGAAGCTGACCGAAACTTTGTCCACTGAATCGGCGGCGCTGCGCCACGTGGCGAGCGCCGATTTCGATGTCGCGATCGATCGCCTGCGCCTCTATGTCGGTACGGTCCAGCAGGCGGTTGACCGTGCCGTCGAGTTGGCCGGCGCGCGCGTTATCGAACGAGCCGAGCAGCAGAGCCCGGCAATCAACCAGGGCCTGACCAAGGCCGCCGCTAGCGCCGCAGACCAATTCGACGATGCGGGCGACCGCGTCGCGCGCGAGGTCGCCGCGGCGGTCGATCGCATCGACTCCCAGACCGGCTCGCTCGCAACCTTGATCACCCAGTCGGCCGATGGCGCTGCCGAGCGACTCGTCGCGCATCGCACCGCCGTCGAGCGGCTCCTCATGGACGGCGCGGCACGACTCGACCAGGTGGCGCGTGAGACGCTGGCCGCGTCGGAGAGCAGCGGGAGCACGCTCCGCGCCGAGGTTCAGGCGCTGCTTGCCGCCGTGACCGAGACAGCGATGCGCGCCGAGCAGGTCGGCACGCGGCTGCACGAGAGCGGCGCGACCCTGGTCGCGCAATCGGCGCAGACCACGCGCCAGGCCGAAGCCGCCAACGCGGCGCTGGTCGGCCAAGCCCAGAACCTCGCCGGGGTCGCAAGCGAGGCGCTGACGCGGCTGCGCGAATTCAGCATCGGCTTTGCCAGCCAGGCCGAGGCGGTGATTTCGGCCGCGCGCCAGGGCGGCGAGCAGATCGATCAGGCCGGCGAGCAGTTGCGCAAGCAGATCGCGCTCATCGCCGATGCCGGCGGCCAGGCGGCGGAGGCCGCCGATGCGACGGCGGCGAAGCTGCGCGAGGCGGTCGAGGCGCTGCAGACGAATGCCTCGCAGTCGATGGCGGCGCTGTCGGAGCGCGGAGCCATCGTGGTCGATGCCGCCGAAGCCAATATCGCTCGCCTGCGCACCGCCTTGAGCGGGCTTGATGCGACCGCGGCCCAGGCGGCGGATAGCGGCGTCGCCGGCATCCGCGTCGCGATGGACGTGTTGGAGGAGAGCGCCGCAAAGGTCGAGGCCGCCTTGACGCGACGCGGCGACGACATGGCGGATTCGGTCGAGGCCAGCGTGTCGCGGGCGCGGGCCGCGATCGGTGGGCTCGAGCAGGGCGTGGCGGCCGCGGCGGAGGCCGGCGTGCGCCAGATCCGTGGTGCGCTCGACGCCTTAGCGGAGAGCGGCACGCGGCTTGCCACCGCTGGCGATACCGCCAGCGCGCGCGTCGCCCAGCTTCAGACCACGACGGCGCAGGCGGTCGAAACGCTGCGCCAAGCGCAAAGCACCGTCGGCATTCAGATCGGCGAGCTCGCCGGCGTGGCGGGCGAGGCGCGGGCGCAGATGGAGGGAGTAGCGCAGACCGTCATGCGCGAGGTCGTCGCCCTGCGCGAGGCCGGGCAACAGGTCTCAAACTACGTCGAGCAGCTGCATGACGCTTTTGCCGAGGAGGTTGGGCATTTCAACGTGGCGCGCGGCAATATGGGCATGCAGGTGGCCGAGATCCGCTCGCTGTTGCAGCAACAGACCGAGCTCCTCGCCCAGGTTTCGGCTGATGCGGCGGAGCGGGCTACCGCCGCGGACGGCGCACTCGATCTCCATATCGGCCGGCTCAACGAGGCGGCGGCGTTGCTCGGGCGGCATAGCGAGACGACGCGCAGCCTGCTCGAGCGTCAGCTCGCGGAGATGGCGGGCGCCGCCGAGGCCCTGACAACGATCGAATCCGCGCTCGACAACACGTTGCAGCACGGCGCGGCGTCGATGACCGAGGTGGCCGAGCGCTCGGCCGCGCGCGCCGACGAGATCGGCCGCCTGCTGCTCGATCACAGCCGCGTCGCCGATGCCGCGAGCGAGGCCGTGACGCAGCGGCTGATGGAGCGTGGCAAGGCGCTCGATGGCCAGGTGGAGCATCTCAATGAGGCGGCCGAAAAGGCCAATGTGGTGCTGATCGAGATCGCCAAACAATTCGACGAGGCGAGCCTCGGCGTCGCAGCTGCGGGCGACGCCGCTGGCTCGACTTTGCGCGAGGTTGGGGGCCAGTTCCGCCTCCAGGTCCAGGACCTGGCGGGCGCGGTGGAGCAGACGGTCGGCCGCATGCAGGGCGCGCGCGAGCTGCTCGCCGAGCACTTCGGCGCGATCGAGAATTCGACCGAGGCGGTGGCACGGCGGATCGACGAGCTCGGCGGCGCGGCCCGCGCCGAGGTGGCGCGCTTCGCGGCCGCGAGCGATGCGATGGTGCACCACCGCGACGAAGCGACCGAGCAGGTGCGGCGCCAGATCCTCGAAATCAACGGCATGCTCGAGCAAGCGAACGCACGGCTCGACGCGGCGCGCGGCGTGCTGCGGGATCAGGCCGCGGAGTTCAACGCCGCCACCGACTTGGCGGTCGAGCGGCTGCGCGACATCGGCGAGATCTACCAGGGTCAGTCAAGCGCGCTGGTGGGCGCCGCAGAGCAGGCAGGCGGCCGGGCGCGCGAAGCGAGCGATGTCTTCCGGTCCCAGACCCAGACCTTTTTGAAGGCCGCCAATGATGCCGCCGAGCTGGCGCAGCGGATGCGCGAGCAAGCACAGAGCAATCAGGCGGACACGTTCCTCAAATCCGCGACCTTCATCATCGAGACGCTGCAATCGATGTCGATCGACCTCGCCCGCGTGCTCGAACAGCCGGTACCCGACGCGATCTGGAAACGCTTTCACAGCGGCGAGCGCGGCGTCTTCGCGCGCTATATCCTGCAGCTTCAGGAACGCCAGACCGGCGCCGTCATCAAGGAGAAATTCGAGCTCGATCCGACCTTCCGCGAGCAGGCCATGCGCTATATGGACCAGTTCGAGCAGCTCTTGGTCCAGGCGCGCACGGTCGACCGCGCCGACGTCATGGGCGCGACCTTCGTCACCGCCGATGTCGGCAAGCTCTATCTTGTCCTGGCGAATGCGCTCGGCCGGCCGCTGCACTGACCGCCCGCGCCCGCGCTGAAACGAAACGGGCGGCCCCGCGAGGGACCGCCCGCTTGTCTTGGTGGGGCCGGATCAGGCGGCCTGCTGCTCGAGCGCCTTGGCCTCGCCCGTCGCGATCTCGATCTTGCGCGGCTTCAGCGCCTCCGGCACCTCGCGCGCGAGCTCGACGTGCAGAAGCCCGTTATCGAGGCTCGCGCCGACGACCCGGATGTGGTCGGCGAGTTGGAAGCGGCGCTCGAAGGCGCGCCGGGCGATACCGCGGTGAAGATAATGGGTCTGCTCGTCGGTCTTGCGCGGCTTACCGGTGACGATCAGCGCGCCTTCCTTGGCGGTGACGTCGAGTTCATCGGGGCTGAAGCCCGCAACGGCCATCGTCAGCCGATAAGCGTTCTCGCCGGTCGTCTCGATATTGTAGGGGGGATACGACACCGCGGCGCTGTCGAGCTGCGTGGCCGTATCGAACAAACGCGTAAGTCGGTCGAAACCGATGGTCGAGCGGAAAAGGGGAGAGAGATCGAAACCATCCATGACCACATCCTCCTGTGAGCAATATGGAACCTCAGCACGCGCGCGCCACCATGGCCGGGCGTGTGGTCTTAACCATCCGGATCCGCTGGGCGGCACCCGGACAAACCAAGAGATGGTTGCAGAAAGGGTGGATTCAAGGCCCGAACGTATCGACCCCGAGTCGCGGGGGAATGGCCTATTTCTTGAGGCCGATGCCCTGGAAGCGCTTATTGAAGCGGGCGAGCTGACCGCCAGTGTCGAGCAGCCGCTGCTGGCCGCCGGTCCAGGCCGGGTGGGATTTCGAATCGACCTCGAGATGGAGCGTGTCGCCGGCCTTGCCGTAGGTCGAACCCGTCTTGTAGGTCGTGCCGTCCGTCATCACGACGGTGATCTCATGATAGTCCGGATGGATGCCGTCTTTCATCGCGCTCTCCAAGAAAAGCGCGGGCGTTATAGCGAAGCCGCGCGCCGCGCGCAACTCGCGGGCTCGGCACCGATGGCGGCGTGCGATTCATCGCGATGACGCAAATCCGTTCGACTTTCGCACGCGGCTCTCATATAAAATTTCGCACAACATATTCGTTTGAAGGGGTGAGGTTATGATCGACGGGACCGACGACAATAACGGCCCATCCTATCCGCCCATACCGCCAATTCCGCCGACGCCGCCCGCTTATGCGCCGGCCCGCGCGAAGAAGGCCGCCGCCAAGGCCAAGACCAAGGCGAAATTCAAGCCGAAGCGGGCAGCGAAGAAGGCGAAGAAAGCCAAGAAAGCCAAGAAAGCGAAAAAGGCAAAGAAGGCTAAGAAAGGCGCGCGCAAGGCGGCGTCTTCGCGCATGACGGCGAAGCGGGGCAAGGCGAAGCGGGGCAAGGCGAAAAAGAAGGCCAAGAAGGCGCGCCGCAAGGGCCGCCGCTAGCATCGGACGGAACGGGGCGGCGGGCGATGCCGCCTCCTACCGTTCGGTCAGCTTCAGCTCGATACGGCGATTCTTGCGATAGGCCTCAGGCGTGTCGGCGGGGTCGACCGGGTCGTATTGACCGAAGCCGGCCGCGACCAGCCGGTCGGCCGGGATGCCTTGCGAGATCAGGAAATTCACCACCGAAATCGCGCGTGCCGCCGACAATTCCCAGTTCGATGGGAATTGCGGCGTGTCGATCGGCCGCTTGTCGGTATGGCCGTCAACCCGCAGTATCCAGGGAATATCTGACGGAATTTCCTTCGCGATCTGCTTCAAGGCGTTGGCGACGATGGTCAGGCGCTTCTTGGCGGCGTCACTCAGCTGTGCGTCGGCGGGGTCGAACAGCACCTCGGATTGAAAGACGAAGCGGTCACCGACGATGTGAATATCGGGCCGGTCGCCGAGTGCGTCGCGCAGCCGGCCGAAGAATTCGGACCGGTACTTGGCCAGCTCGTGAACCTTGCTGAGAAGTGCCTGATTGAGCTTCTGGCCGAGATCGGCGATCTGGGCTTCTTGCTGCTTGGTCTTGGTCTGCGACAATTCGAGCGCGGCGGCGATCTGGCCGAGTTGGAGGCGGAGCGCCGCCACCTGCTCGTTCAGCGTGTCGATCGTGGTCTGCGCTTGCGATGTCTTTTGCTGCGCGGCCTGCAATTGCTGTTGCGAGGTCTGCAATTGCTGCTGCGAGCCCTGGAGCGCGGTCTGGAGTTGGGCGCCATGCTGCTGTTCTCCCGCCAGCGCTGCCTTGGTCTTGTCGTTTTCCGCCTTCGAGGCTTGGAGCTGACGCGTGATCGTCATCAGCTGGGTCTGCAGGTCGGCATTGCTGTTGCGCGCCATCGACAGGAGGTCGCCGAGTTGGTTGATCTGCTGCGTCAGGCGCTGCAGCGCCGCATCGCGGCCGGACAGCGCATCGGTGAGGTAGAACTGCCCCGCGGTGAAGATGAGCAGCACGAACACGATCACCATGACGAGCTGCGACAGCGCGTCGACGAAGCCCGGCCAGATATCGATGCCGACGCGGCGTGAGCGGCGAGACGAGAGCGGCATGATGGCGGCGCTTGGGCGTCAGCCCTGCGCGGGTTCTTTCGCGACGGTGGCCAGGGTGCGCGCGAGGAGGCGGATCTCGCTGCGGATCTCCTGCACCGCGTCGCCGCGCGTCTGGGCCAAGTCTTCGGTCAGGCGTACCAAATGCACCTCGATATTGCGCAGATGCCCGCGCGCCTCGTCGTCGAAAGCGGGCTCGGCGGCACCTTCGGCTAGGCGCTGCAGCACGGGCTTCAACTCGACTTGCTGTTCGGCCAGCTTGACGAGGAGGGTCTGCTCGGTGCGGATCTGGTCGCTCAATAGCGCCAGGCGCTCGGTCAAGGTGATGAGATTGGTGTTGGCCGCGATCCGGCTCTCCTCGCCGCGGCCCAAGGTGCGCTGCAGCTTCTCGAGCCCATCCGCGGTCTGCTCCAGCAGCGCCTGAACGAAGGCGGGCGCCGACACGTCGTGGCTGTCATCCCCCATCCCGCCAGCCGAGAGGCGGGTCCAACCCGAAAGCCATTCCTCGAGATCGTTGTAGAAGCGGTTGAGCGCGAGGCCGGCCTGGAGATCGAGAAAGCCGAGGATGAGTGAGCCGGCAAGGCCGAAGAGCGAGGCGCTGAAGGCAGTGCTCATGCCGCTGAGCGGCGTTTGCAGCCGGGCCTGGAGCTCGCCGAAGGCGCGCGCCACGTCGTTGACGCCGACCGACATGCCGCCGATCACGCCCTTCACCGACTGCACCGTTTCGAGCAGCCCGTAGAAGGTTCCAAGCAGGCCCAGGA
>JBJKPV010000280.1:0-3580 GCA_046706015.1 Allostellaceae bacterium
TATCTGCGACCGAATAGTCGCCCGCGAGATACGCCGCCTCGCCGAGGCGCTTGTCCAGCACGCCGAAACAATCGCGTACCTGTCCCAGATAATGCGTCTTCGCCTGCGGCACGTTCTCAGGGAAACGCTGGGTGAAGAGGCCGTATTGCTGCGCCAGCGGCGTGAAGGTCGAGCTGCCGTAGAAGAGCCATTGATCGACCAGCACGCGCTTTGCGGGGTCGCTCGGATAAAGCGCGCCCCCCGCCTTCTCGGCGAGATATTTGAGCATTGCGCCGGATTCGCAGAGCGCTACGCGCGTCCCGCCCGGCCCGTCATCATCGACCAGCGCCGGGATCTTGTGGCCCGGGCTGACTTTCAGGAACTCGGGCGAGAATTGCTCTTTCTTGGTGAGATCGATGGGATGGCGGCGATGCGGCAGCCCGGTCTCCTCGATGATTTGCAGCGCCTTGCGGCCATTGTCGGTCATCCAGAAATAAAGCTCGATCACTGCCGTCCCTCCCTTTTTTTGCTGAGCCTCGCGGGCCGCGCCAGCACGCTCCACATCGGAGCATGCCACGCGCCCAAGGGATTTGTGAAGCACGGCTTGAGCGCGCCAGCAGCTGTCGTCCCATTGCCGTTGTGCGGCACGTCGATTGCGCCGATAATATCAGATGCCACAGGATGTTCTTCCCTGTGAAAGGCCCGCCGACCATGGGCAAGGAGAGAGGCCGCTATGCGACGCGTCGGCAGAATTGGAAAAGCCGTAATTTTGCTTCTCGGCGGCTTGCCGCTCACCGCGGCGCCGCTGACGATCGCCCGCCCTGTTTTCGCGCAGACCCTGCCGGTTTGCCCGCCGGGCTATTATTACGCGAGCGATGGCTATTGCTATCCCGGGCAGCCGCCGCCGGTCTATGCCTATCCGCCGCCCATCTATGATCCGACGCCGCCGGTCTATCAGCCGCCGACCGTGGTCGACGGGGTTGCGCTCGGCGTCGGCCTCGGGCTGTTGTTCGGCGCTTTGGCAGCGAGCCAGTCCGACCATGATCGCGGCCACGAACGCGCACCCCCGCCGCGCCACAGCCCGCCGCCGCGCGGGCATCGCTGAGCGCGCGGTTCGCACAGTCGATCAATGAAGCTACGGAGACCGATGACCATGCTCTCGACCCATCGTTTTGCCGCGATTGTTGCCGTCGCTGTTCTGCTTGTCTTCCACGCGACGGCCACCGTCGCCGGCCCGCGCCAAGTCGCCGAGGCCGCGCCGGGGACCACAACATCGGCACCGGGCCGCCTCTCGAGCGGCGACTATGTCGAGGCGCGGATCAAAGCGCTTCACGACGAGCTCAAGATCACGCCCGCGGAGGAGCCGCAATGGAGCGCGGTCGCCGCGGCGATGCGCGACAACGCCAAATCAACCGGCGCTCTCATTGCCGAGCGGGCCAAGAAAACGAAATCGATGAGCGCGGTCGAGAATCTCCGCACCTATGAGGCGATCGCTAAGGCGCATCTCGACGGCATCGAGAAACTCCTGCCCGCTTTCGAGGCGCTCTATGCGGTCATGCCCGAGGCACAGAAAAAGAACGCCGATCTCGTCTTCAACCGCCGGCCGACGCGGCCGCGCACGACAAAATCCCAGTAAGGGAACCCCGTCGCGTCTAGGCCATCTCCAGCGCCTGGTCGAGATCGGCGTTGATGTCCTCGACATGCTCGAGCCCGATCGAGAGCCGGACGTAGTCGTCGCTCACACCGCTCTGCGCCTGCTCCTCGGGCGATAATTGCGAATGCGTGGTCGAGGCCGGATGAATGGCGAGCGAGCGCGCATCGCCGATATTGGCGACGTGATAGAACATTTCGAGAGCCTCGATGAAGCGCCGCCCCGCCGCCTTGCCGCCCTTGAGCTCGAACCCCACCAGCGCGCCGTGGCGTCCGCCGAGATAGGCGTCGGCGCGGCGCCTCGCCTCGCCGGTCATCAGGCTCGGATAGATCACCTTGGTGATCTTCTTGTGCTTTGAGAGATGCCCCGCGACAGCTTCGGCGTTGGCGCAATGCTGGCGCATGCGGAGCGGCAGGGTCTCGAGCCCCTGGATGAACATGAAGGCGTTGAAGGGCGACATCGCCGCGCCGATGTCGCGCAGCAAGGTGACGCGCGCCTTGATGATATAGGCGATCGGCCCCAATGGCTTCACCGCTTGCGTCCAGATCGCGCCGTGATAGCTCGGATCGGGCGTATTGAGCATCGGAAAGCGGTCGGCATGCTTCTCCCAATCGAAATTGCCGCCATCGACGATGACGCCGCCGATCGAGGTGCCGTGCCCGCCGATATATTTCGTCGTCGAATGCATGCAGATCGCGGCGCCGTGCTTGATCGGCTGGCACAGGCTCGGCGCGGCGGTGTTGTCGACGATCAGCGGCACGCCCATCTCGCGGCCGACCTTGGCGATCTCGGCGATCGGAAAGACGGTGAGCTTCGGATTGGGCAAGGTCTCGCCGTAGTAGCAGCGCGTTTTCGCATCGGTGGCGCGGCGGAAATTCTCCGGATCAGCCGGATCGACGAAGCGGCATTCGATCCCCATCGTCGCCATGGTGTTCTTGAAGAGGTTCCAGGTGCCGCCATAGATGTCGGTCGAGCAGATGAAATTGTCGCCCGCGTGGCAGATATTCTGCACGGAAAAGAGCGAGGCCGCTTGGCCGGAAGCCAGCGCCAGCGCCGCGACGCCGCCCTCGAGCGCGGCAATGCGCTCCTCGAGCACGGCGTGGGTCGGATTCATGATCCGGGTATAGATGTTGCCCAATTCCTTCAAGGCGAAGAGATTGGCCGCATGCTCCGTCGAGTTGAACTGATAGGACGTGGTCTGGTAGATCGGCACGGCGACCGCGGTGGTCGCGGGATCGCTGCGATAGCCCGCATGAAGAACGATCGTTTCGGCGTGCTGGCTCCTGGTCGGCATGGCTGTGCTCTCCCCCACGTTCATGCTGAGATCGTGCGCGGCGGGCCGCGATGGCCGCTTATCACCCGTTCCAACGCGGTGCGCCAGATAACAGATTCACCGCGCATGGACGAATGAAAAAAACGTGACCCGCGCGGCCCGCCTGATTGGGCGTTACCGTCAGCCACGATCCGCGCGCTGTCAAGCCGCGCCAAGCCGCCGCCGCAATGCCGCGAAAGCAATGCGGGCCGCCACGAGAGCGAGGTCGCGCAAATGGAAACGTCCGTTCCCATTTGACGCGTGAATCTTGCTCTCGATTCAAGAGACTTAGACCAAGATTCACGCGTCAAACGGACTCGAAGCCGAGTCCGCTTCACGCGACCATGGTCGAGGGGCAGCCCGCGACCGGCAACAGCGGCGTTGCCGTCAGCCGATCAGTGATGCTCGGGCGGATGACCGCCGGGCTTCGGCATGTGGTTGAAGACCTCGCCGGGCACGATCGTCGAAACGAAGCCCGTGACCTGCTCGCCTGGTCCGAAGGGGCCGGGCACCTTGTGCTTCACCGGCGGCAGGCTCTTCAAATAGGCGACGATCGCCTCGGCGTCGCGATGCGTCAGATGCGACAAGCTACGCCACGGCATGATCGGCGCGAGCTCGCGACCGTCGGGCCGCTTGCC
>JBJKPV010000281.1:0-5878 GCA_046706015.1 Allostellaceae bacterium
TACAATGCGTCGATGAGGCATTGCTTGCGCCCCTGTTCCGCAGCGGAGAGCGCCCCGAGCTCCGCAAGCTTTTCATCGATCACTTTCAGTTGCGCCAGATCGTCCGCCAATATCGACCGCATCGTCCTATCCCTCCTCGTCCCTGTGGGCGCCAGCGAGCGTCCATACCCCAAACGCTAGGCCCAGTCGGCGCGGCGCGAAATTCGGGCGTTTACGTAAGCACTTTCACGTACGCTCCGAGGGGCCGGCGGGCCTCGCCTCGAGCGGGCCGCTTGATTAGGATCAGAGCGCCGCGGCGGCGATCCGCGCAGATTGCCGCCCATCGACGACCGAGGCCTTCATGTCGATCCGGAATCTCGAGCGGATGTTCAAACCGCGCTCGGTGGCGCTGATCGGCGCATCGGCGCGGCCCGGCTCCATCGGCCAGGTGGTGCTGCGCAATTTGCTGCGCGCCGGCTTCGCCGGGCCGATCATGCCGGTCAATCCGCATGAAAGCGAACTGGGAGGCCTCACCGCCTATCAGGACGTGCCAAGCCTGCCGGCGCCGCCCGATCTCGCCGTGATCGCGACCCCGCCGGCGACGGTGCCCGCGCTGATCGCGCAGCTGGGCGCCAAGGGCACGCGCGCCGCCGTTGTGATCTCCGCCGGCTTCGGCGAGCTCGGCGAAGCAGGCAAGGCCTTGCAGCACCAGGCGTTGGCGGCGTCGCGCCCCTATCTGCTGCGCCTCGTCGGTCCCAATTGCGTCGGCATCATGGTGCCGGGCTTGGGGCTCGATGCGAGCTTCTCGCATCTCGCGCCGAAGCGCGGCGATCTCGCCTTCTTGAGCCAATCCGGCGCGATGATCACCGCCGTGCTCGACTGGGCGGCACCGCGCGCGATCGGCTTTTCGCATGTCGTCTCGCTCGGCGACATGGCCGACGTCGATTTCGGCGACATGCTCGATTACCTCGCCATCGACAAGGACACGCGCGCGATCCTCCTCTATGTCGAGGCCATCAAGGAGGCGCGCAAATTCATGTCGGCGGCGCGTGCCGCCGCGCGGCTGAAGCCCGTCATCGTCGTGAAGGCGGGACGCGCCGCCGAGGGCGCGCGGGCCGCGGCGTCCCATACCGGCGCTCTCGCCGGATCGGACGAGGTCTACGACGCCGCCTTCCGCCGCGCCGGCATGCTCCGTGTCAACGACATGACCGAGCTCTTCGACGCGGTCGAGACCCTGACGCTGACGCGGCCGCAGCGCGGCGAACGGCTGGCGATCCTGACCAATGGCGGCGGACCGGGCGTGCTCGCGACCGACGCGCTGATCGCGCTGGGCGGCACGCTCGCGAGCCTGTCGAGCGACGCGATGGCGCATCTCGATGCGGTGCTGCCGCGCATCTGGAGCCGCGGCAATCCGATCGACATCATCGGCGACGCCGATGGCGCGCGCTATGCCGCCGCGCTTTCCACCGTCCTCGCCGACAAGGAGAACGACGCGGTGCTGGTGCTCAATTGCCCGACCGCGCTCGCGGGATCGGTCGAGTGCGCCCAGGCGGTGATCGAGACGATCCAGCACGCGCAAAGCCGGCGCAACGTGCTGACCGTGTGGCTGGGCGAGGAAACGGCCGCGCCCGCGCGGCTTCTCTTCGCCCCGGCGCGGATCCCGACTTATCCGACGCCCGACAGCGCGGTGCGCGGCTTCATGCATGGCGTGCAATACCGGCGCAACCAGGAACTGATGCTGGAAACGCCGGCGGCGCGGCCGACCGGCTTCGAGCCCGATCTCGAAGCGGCGCGCAGCGCGATCGCGCGCGCCGTCGCCAGCGGCCGCGACTGGCTCGAGATCGACGAGCTCGGCACCGCGCTCGCGGCTTACGGGGTCCCCTTCGCCGCGCCCGCGCTCGCCGCAACTGCCGAAGAGGCAGCCGCGCAAGCGGCGCGCATGGGTTTTCCGGTCGCGCTCAAAATCCGCTCGCCCGATCTGCCGCACAAAAGCGATGTCGGCGGCGTCGCGCTCAATCTCGGCCGCGCCGAGCGCGTGCGCGACGAGGCCCAGGCGATGCTGGCGCGGGTCAAAGCGGCGGCGCCCAAGGCGCGCATCCAAGGTTTCATCGTCCAGCCCATGATCGACCGGCCGCAAGCGGTCGAGCTCATCATCGGCATGACCGCTGACCCCATTTTTGGCCCGGTCGTGATGTTCGGCCAGGGCGGCACCGCGGTCGAGGTGATGCGCGACACCGCGCTGGAGCTGCCGCCGCTCAACGCGGTGCTGGCGAAGGCGCTGATCGGCCGTACGCGGGTGGCGCGCCTGCTCCAAGGCTATCGCGACCGCAAGCCCGCCGACCGCGACGCGATCGTCGAAACGCTGATCCGCGTCGCCGAGCTCGCCGCCGATTACCCCGAGATCGCCGAGATCGACATCAATCCGCTGCTCGTGGACGATCAAGGCGTCATCGCGGTCGATGCCCGCATCCGCGTGACGCGCGGCGCGCGAGCCGGCCTCGCGATATCGCCCTACCCGCGCGAATTGATGGGCGAGGATCGGCTCGAGGACGGCACCGTGATCGTGATGCGCCCGGTGCGCCCCGAGGACGAGCCCATGCTCAAGGACATCGTCGCGCATATGACCCCGGAGGATCAGCGCTTCCGCTTCTTCGCGCCGATGAAGGAGCTGCCGCATCAATTGGCGGCGCGGCTGTCGCAGGTCGATTATGCGCGCGAGATGGCCCTGCTCGCGCTCACAGAAGACGGCGAGACGGCGCTTGGCGTCGCGCGTTATTCCGCCGACCCAGACAACCAGCAGGCCGAATTCGCGATCGCCGTGCGCAGCGACTGCCAGGGCCGCGGCATCGGCCGACGGCTGATGACAAGGCTGATCGGCATCGCGCGCGAGCGCGGCGTCGGCGCGCTCCTCGGCGACGTGCTGCGCGGCAATGATTCGATGCTGGAGTTCTGCCGCAATTTCGGCTTCCGGATCGAGCACCATCCCGAGGATCCGCGCGCGCTGCGGGTCGGGCTGGCGCTCGCCGCCGGCGCGCTGGCGGGGCCGACATACTGATCTGGCTCAAGAAACGGTGTCGCCCGGCGCGCTAGAATTTTTTTGTAATAGTCGCGCCGCCGGAGGTGCGGAAGGCGAAAATTGGAGCGGCGGGACCATGGCGCCTGGATCAGAGCGATGAAGGATCTCGATGTCGATCGCGACGCCGATCTGCGCCCGGCCGGGCCGCCAGATTCGGGGGCGGATTTCTCGCACCCCTCGTGGTCGCTCGTCCTCACTGCAGCTCTGGTTGGGCTGATCGCGCTCGCCGTTGCCACGAGCGAAAGCTATCTGGGCGGCGTCGTCGTCGCCTCGATCATCGCCATGGTCGTGATCTATCGCCGCTTCTTCCGCGGCAGCCGCGCCTTCTGCCTCACCTTGGCGAACCTCGCGGCCATCTATGCCTGCGCCTTCCTCTTCTTCACCGAAAGCAATTTTGACAGCGCAAATCGCGGAATCCTCTCGATCGGATTCGTCCTGCCCCTCCTCGCCTTCGTCGCCGGCTCCTTCCGCCATCGCGACGCGATCATGCGCGTGGCAATTGCCGGGCGGCTGCGCGGGCAGCGCCGTATCGGCCGCATTCTCGGCTGGCTCGCGCCGATCCTCGTCATCGGCATCGCCGTTTCGCTGCTCCCGCTGTGGACGCAGCGCAACACCGAGGATGTCGTGCTCCTGGTCGCGATGGCGACGATCTCGACCTTCATCTTCTTCGTCAGCCGCGACGTCGCGGTCTTCCTGCTCGACACCGGCCTGCTGTTCGAGGACTTCTTCGCCCGGATGGCCGGGCTGATCGTTCCCGCCTTCGCCTTCCTCACCTGCTATTCGCTCATGGTCATCCTCTTTGCCTCGATCTATCTTGTGCTCGATCACCTGGGCGGCGGCGCGAATTTCCGCATCGAAGGCGTGGTTCGGGCGATCTCCTTTCCGGAGTGCCTCTATTTCTCGGTGGTGACCTTGAGCACGGTCGGCTATGGCGACATCGTCCCGGCGAGCAACGCCGTGCGCATTCTCGCCGCCGCCGAGATCGTCTGCGGCATCCTGCTGCTGCTCTTCGGCTTCAACGAGATCTTCAGCTTCGCGCGCCGCCGCGACGATCGCGCCAATGTGAAGCTCGAGCGCGGGCCCGGCGAGCCTTCGTAACCCGGCGGTAAGAGCGCCGTGCTAAGCCTGCGGCATGAAGGCCGCTGCATCATGAGGCGGCTCAACGCGTCGACGCTCGCGCTTGGGTTCGCCGCCCTTCTTCTCGCGCCGTCCGGCGCCTTCGCCGGCGACGACGCGATCGGCATGGTCAAGGCCAGCAGCGGCCATGCCTTCATCATCTCGGGCAACGCTTGGCGAAACGCCGCCGAGGGCGCGCTCATCCGCCGCCATGACCGGCTCGAGACCGGCGTCGATGGCGCGGTCGGCGTCACGTTCCGCGACGACACGCGGTTGTCGCTCGGACCCCACTCGCAGCTCAAGCTGAGCACCTATCAATTCCAGCCGCGGCAGCGCCACTTCGCCTTCGTTGCGACCCTGATGCACGGCAGCATGATGTATGTCAGCGGCCTCATCGCCAAACGGGCGCCCGAGGCGGTGGCGGTCGTAACCCCAGTCGGGACGATCGGCGTTCACGGCACCCGCCTGCTCGTCGATATCGCACCATGAGCGCGCGGGCGGCTTGGCTCGGCGGCGTGCTCTTGGCGCTTTCGGCTTGCGCGCAAAATCGCGTCGTGCTGCTCGATAATGGCGGCAAAGGCGCCGTCATCATCCGCAACGAGGCCGGCACCGGTCGGCTCGACCGTCCCGGCGAAGCGATGGAAGTCGCGAGCCAGGGCAGCCGAGCTCGGCCGATTGCCGTCTCGCGCCGCGAGATCGAGGAGGTCTGGGGCGAGGCGATGACGGCACTTCCGCCTACCCCGGTCAAGATCGTGCTTTATTGCGACTTCGATGCGGCCGCGTTGACGCCTTCCGCGCGCGCCATGCTTCCCGACATCGTCGCCCTGATCCGGCAACGTCCGGCACCGGAAATTGCGATTACCGGGTATACCGACCGTTCCGGCTCGCCCGCCTATAATTACAATCTCGGCCTGCGCCGGGCCCAGGCGTTGCGCGCGGCCATCCGCGCCAGCGGGGTGAAAGCCGCGGCGATCACGATCCGGTCGGCGGGCGCCACCGAACCGCTCGTGCGGGGCGCCGATCCCTACCAGCCGCACAACCGGCGCGTCGAGCTCACCATCCGCTAAAACCAAGCCCCGCGCCCCTCCCATCCCAATCGCGGCGCCGATCGCGCGACAAGATGACGTCAGCCGCCCGGCCCTGTATAGACGGCGCGGGGGCGCTCAGGCCAATGGCCGGGGGTGACGGCAACGGGAGTTTGCGTGGCGAACAGCACGGAGATGTCGGTGCGGTTCTGGGGCGTGCGCGGCAGCATCGCGAGCCCGGGCAAGGAAACCGCGCGCTATGGCGCGAACACGTCCTGCGTCGAGCTGCGTTGCGGCGACCAGCTCATCATCCTCGACGCCGGCACCGGGCTGCGTCTGCTCGGCCAGGCGCTGGCCGCTTCGGGTGAGCCGGTCGTCGCCGATCTGCTCTGCAGCCACACCCATGTCGACCATGTCTGCGGCTTTCCCTTCTTCGCGCCCTGCTACGCGCAAGGCAACCGCATTCGCGTCTGGGCCGGCCACGCCGCAGCACGCGGCGATATCCGCGCGGTGTTCCGCCTGATGCTGACGCCGCCGCTCTTCCCCGACGTGATGGACGAGCTCGCAGCGACGGTCGAGTTCAAGGATTTCGTCGCCGGCGACACGCTCTCGCTCGGCCCCGGCGTCGCGGTGCGCACCGCTGGGCTCAATCATCCCGGCGGTGGGACCGGCTACCGCATCG
>JBJKPV010000282.1:0-3154 GCA_046706015.1 Allostellaceae bacterium
GCCAAGATCATCGGCTGCTCGATCGGCGGCTGGATCGCGGCCGAGCTCGCGACCAAGGCGCCGGAGCGGGTCGAGAAGCTCGTCCTGGTCGGCCCTGAAGGGGTGAAGACCGGCGAGCGCGGCAAGCTCGACATTCCCGACATTTTCGCCCTGTCGCAGGAGGAATTCGCGCGCCTGCGCTTCCACGATCCGGCGCTGGCGCGCGTCGACCTGACGAAGATTTCTGAGGAGCAGATGCGCATCATCGCGCGCAATAGCGAGACGCTCGCGCTGCTGGTTTGGGAGCCTTACATGCACAACCCCAAGCTCAAGCATCGCCTGCATCGCGTTGCCATGCCGGTGCTGTTCATGCGCGGCGAAAGCGACGGGCTCGTTTCCGCCGAGTATCTCGCGCGCTATGCGAGGCTCGTGCCGCATGCGCGGATCGAAACCATCGCCAAGGCGGGGCATTCGCCGCAGGTCGAGCAGCCCGAGGCCTTCGCCGCGAAAGTCGTGTCCTTCTTCGAGCAGGGAGTCTGACGCCATGCGCGCCTGGCATTTCAGCGAGAACGCCTATCCCTTCCTGCCGCCGGCCGAGGAATACCCCTCGATCCGCGTGACCTTGCCGAACCGGCTCTACGATCCCAAGAAGGGCGCCGCGCTCTATGACCGCTTCCTCGAGGAATGGCAGATCGCCGAGGAAGAGGGCGTGAACATCATGCTCAACGAGCACCACCAGACCGCGACCTGCGTCGATCCGGCGGCGCCGCTCGTGTTGGCCGCCTTGGCGCGGCTGACGCATAAGGCGCGGCTGCTGATCCTCGGCAATCCGATCGCCAACCGGCGTCAGCCCGTGCGGGTCGCCGAGGAGATGGCGCTGATCGACGTGCTCTCCAAGGGACGACTCGAAGTCGGCTTCGTGCGCGGCGTGCCGACCGAGATCCTGCCTGCCAACAGCAATCCCGTGCGCATGAACGAGCGCCATTGGGAAGCGCTCGACCTCATCGTCCAGGCCTGGACGAGCAATGACGGGCCGACCAGCTTCGAAGGGCGCTTCTTCCATCATCGCAACATCAATATCTGGCCGAGGCCCTACCAAACGCCGCATCCGCCGGTCTGGGTCAGCACCACCAGCGCCGGCGGCGCCGCCCAGGTTGGCGCGCATGGCTATATCCAGGCGACATTCCTCACCGGCTTCAAAGGCACGCCCGGGATCTATGATTCCTATCGCAAGGGCTGGCACGAGGCCGGACGGCGCGGCGAGGTGCCGGTCAACCGCCTAGCTTATGCCGCGATGGTCTATGTCGCCGACAGCGAGGCGAAGGCGCGCGCCGGGGCCGAGAAGCTGCTCTGGTACATCACCGCGATCATGGTCTCGCCCTGGTTCCGCAATCCGCCGGGCTACAGCCCGGTCGCCGCGAATGTGAAGATGATGCTCGGCGACGCGGCCGGTGGCGGCTTCGGCAATTTCGGCGGCAATGCCTCGGTCGATGCCGCGCTCGCCAACGGCACGATGTTCTGCGGCACGCCCGATCGCGTCTTCGAGCAGATCAAGAGCTTCTATCATCACGTCGGCGGTTTCGGGAACCTGCTGCTCATGGGCCAGGCGGGCCATCTCGATCACGACGAGACGGTGGCGGGGATCAGAACCTTCGCCCGCGAGGTCTATCCCCGCTTGCAGGCCGAATTTCCCGACGACGCCGTTTCCGGCAGTCGCGGAGCGGCGAGCGCGGCGGGCGACTGAGAAGAGAACACACAACCAAAAAGGATAATCACATCATGCGTGGCGTTATCGATCGTGTTGCACCTTGCCTCGTCCTTGCCGGCGCGGTCGCGGCTCTTGTGCCGGCGACGGCGCGCGGCGCCAGCGACGAGCAGAAGAAATTCGCTTATGGCGTGGTCGAGCGGAACACCCAGTCGATCACCGATATCGGCGATTCGCTCTATTATTTCGGCGAGCTCGGCATGCAGGAATTCGAGAGCACCAAGCTCTTGAAGGGCACGCTCGAGGCGGCGGGCTTCAAGGTCGAGCTCGGTGGCGCCGGCATGCCGACCAATCTCTGGGCGAAGTGGGGCAGCGGCAAGCCCTACATCGTCATCGAGACCGAGATCGACGCGTTGCCAGGCGGCTCGCAGACGCCGGGCGACTTCACCCACAAGCCGCTGGTGCCGGGCGCGCCGGGTCACATGGAAGGACACAACACGCATGGCGCGGTCGCGACCGCCGCAGCCTACGCGGTGAAGCAGACGATGGAGCGCTATCATTTGCCCGGCACGGTCGCGGTCAATTTCGGCCCCGCGGAAGAAGAGATCGCGAGCCGTCCCTTCATCGTTCGCGCCGGCTATTTCAAAGACGTCGACGCGGTGATCTATCTCCATATCGGCTACAACTTTGCCACCGGCTCTGGCTTGCAGAATTACTCGGCCATCAGCACCAAATTCACCTTCCACGGCAAGACCGCTCATGCCGCCGTCGATCCGTGGGACGGCAAGGACGCGCTCGACGCGGTCGAGCTCATGGATTCGGGCGCGGCCTTCCTGCGCCAGCAGCTCTTCCCGACCTATCGCATCCAGCGCTCGATCACCAATGGCGGCATCCAGCCCAACATCATCCCGGACCTGGCGCAGATCTGGTATTGGGTACGTGACGCGAACATGCCGGCGGCGAAGGAGACCTATGACAAGCTTGTCAACATCGCCAAGGGCGCGGCCTTGATGACCGACACGACGGTCGATGTGCGATACGTGGCCTCGGCCTGGTCGGCACTATCGATCAAGGCGCTGGCCGATGTCGTGCAAACGAATTTCGCTCCGATCGGCTTGCCGAAATGGAGCGACGAGGAACAGAAATTCGCCCGCGATTTCCAAACCGCCGAGCATCGCAAGGTCGTCGGCTTGCCGACCAAGCTGCCGCCTGCGGGCGGACGGCCGCAATCGACGGCGTCGAACGACAGCGGCGATATCTCCTGGGTCGTGCCCGCCGTGGTCTACAGCTTCCCCGCCGCCGTGCCGGGCATCACCTTCCATAATTGGATCGCCGGCGTGACGCCGACCAGCAGCATCGCGCATAAGGGCGAGGTGGCTGGTGCCAAGGTGCTGGCCGCGACGGTTCTCGATTTCATGACCGAGCCGCAAGTCTTGAAGGCCGCGCATGAGGAATGGGAACAGATGACCA
>JBJKPV010000283.1:0-5867 GCA_046706015.1 Allostellaceae bacterium
GGGTTTGGGCGACGCCGATGTCATCGCCGCGCACCTCGCCGGCGGGCACGTCTCGGTCCAGGTCTTCTTCTTCCGCGGCGGCCAGAACTGGGGCAATCGCGCCTATTTCCCGAGTCACGCACAAGAGATGAGCCTGCCCGAGATGCTCGCCGCGTTCATCGGCCAGTTCTATGCCAGCCGTCCGGCGCCGCCTTTGGTGCTGGTCAACGAGATGCCGACAGAGGCAGAACTGATCGCCGAAGCGCTATCGAGCCGCGCCGGACGCAAGGTCGAACTCCAATCGCCCAGCCGCGGCGACAAGCGCAAGCTGGTCGAGCACGCGCTCGTCAACGCGCGCGAGGCGCTGGCACGGCGCCTGGCCGAGGGCGCGGCCCAGGCGAAGCTGCTCGAGGGCGTCGCCGACCTCTTCGGGCTCGACGCCCCGCCGCAGCGCATCGAGGTCTATGACAACAGCCAAATCCAGGGCGCGCATGCCGTGGGGGCGATGATCGTCGCCGGCCCGCAGGGTTTCGTGAAGCAGGCCTATCGCAAATTCACCATCAAGGATGCGACGATCACGCCGGGCGACGATTTCGCGATGATGCGCGAGGTCCTGACAAGGCGCTTTGCCCGCGCCCTCAAGGAAGACCCCGAGCGCAGCCAGGGCATTTGGCCGGACCTCGTCCTGATCGATGGCGGCCAGGGCCAGCTTTCGGCGACGCTCGCAGTCCTGGCCGATCTCGGCATCGACGATCTGGCGGTAGTGGGCGTCGCCAAGGGTCCTGACCGCAATGCCGGGCGCGAGCGCTTCTTCCGCGAGGGCGCGCCACCCTTGAGCCTCGATCCCAAGGACCCGGTGCTCTACTACCTCCAGCGCCTGCGCGACGAGGCGCATCGCTTCGCCATCGGGGCCCATCGCCAGAAGGGCGCCAAGGCGATCACCGGCTCGCCGCTCGACGAGATCCCGGGCGTGGGCGCGCGGCGCAAGCGCGCGCTGCTGCATCATTTCGGCTCGGCGCGGCAGGTCGCGACCGCCGGGCTGAGCGATCTCGAGCGCGTCGAGGGCATCAGTAAAACCGTCGCGAAAAAGGTTTATGACCATTTCCACGCCGAGGGCTAAACTCCGGGGCGATTATGCTGACCACCTTGCCCAATCTGTTAACCTTGTCGCGGATACTGGCGATGCCGCTGGTGGTGGTGACGTTCTACCTCCCGGCGCCCTTGGGCCCGTGGTCGGGCTGCGCCATCTTTGCGATCGCCGGCATCACCGACTGGCTCGACGGCAAGCTCGCCCGCGCCTGGGAACAGCAATCGGAATGGGGCCGTTTCCTCGACCCGATCGCCGATAAGCTGCTGGTCGCCGGCACGTTGCTGATGCTCACGGCGACGCAACGCATTTCCCCGCCGGCGGTGTTGCCGGCGCTCGTCATCCTGTCGCGCGAGATTCTCGTCTCCGGCCTGCGCGAGCATCTCGCCGGCATGCGCGTCAAGGTGCCGGTCACCAACCTCGCGAAGTGGAAGACCGCGATTCAGATGGTGGCGATCGGCGTGCTGCTGGTCGGCAGCTCGGGTCCGGCGAACCTTCATGTGCAGGTCATCGGCGAGACGCTGCTCTGGATCGCTGCCGCCTTCACCATGGTCACGGGCTATCAGTACGTCCGTGCCGGCTTTACCCATGTCGGCGCCGAGGACATGCGACGCGAAGCGCCCGCGATGAAGACGGCGAAGCCGAGCCGTGCGACGTGAGGGATGCGCGGATTTTCGGGCTTGCGGGCTGGAGCGGCGCCGGCAAGACCACCCTGGCGACGCGCCTCCTGCCCGTGCTCATTCGCTGCGGCGTCAGCGTCTCGACCTTGAAGCACGCGCATCATGATTTCGACATCGATCGCGAGGGCAAGGATTCCTGGCGCCATCGTCAGGCCGGCGCGCGCGAGGTGATGGTCGTCAGCGATCGGCGCTGGGCGTTGATGCACGAGCTGCGCGGCGCGCCCGAGCCGAACATGGCCGAGATTCTCGCCCACATGAGTCCGGTCGAACTCGTCCTGGTCGAGGGCTACAAGCGCGGGCCGCATCCCAAGATCGAGGTCCATCGCGCCGCGCTCGGCAAACCCTTGCTCGCTTTCGAGGACGAAACCATCGTCGCGATCGCGTCCGACACGCCCGTGCCGGGACTCCACCTGCCTTTTTTCGCGCTCGACGATGTCGAGGCGATCGCGTCTTTCGTGATCGCGCATTGCCGCATCGAGGTCATCGAGGATGGCGCAGCTCAGCGATGACTGCTTCGCCTTCGGCGGCGAGCTCATGCCCGCCGCGGCGGCGCTGGCGCTGCTCAAATCGAAGCTCGTGCCGCTGCCCGAGATCGAGCGCGTGACGCTGGCCGAGGCCTCGGGCCGCATCCTCGCCGAAAAACTGGTCGCGACGCGCGACGTGCCACCCGCCGACAATGTCGCCGTCGACGGCTATGCCGTCTGCTTCGACGATCTCGACGCCAGCGGCGCGACCGTGCTGCCGAACGGCGGCCGCGCGGCCGCCGGCCATCCCTTGCGCGCGCCGGCGCCGCGCGGCGTCGCCATCCGTGTCTTCACCGGCGCGCTTCTGCCGGAGGGAACCGACACGGTGTTGATGCAGGAGGATTGCCGCGTCGCCAACGGCTCGGTGATCATCCCTGTCGGCATCCGCCGCGGCGCCAATCGCCGCAGCGCCGGCGAGGATGTGCGCGCCGGCGCGACCGTTCTCGCGGCCGGAAGGCGCCTGCGTCCTCAGGAAGTCGGTCTCGCCGCCTCTTTGGGCCTGACGTCGCTCGCCGTTTATCGCCGCTTGCGGGTCGCGCTGTTCTCGACCGGTGACGAGCTGCGCGAGCCGGGCGACGCGCTGCCGCTCGGCGCGATCTTCGACGCCAATCGCTATACCTTGCAGGCGCTGCTCACCGGCCTCGGCTGCACCGTGTCCGATCTCGGCATCTTGCCCGACAAAGCCGAGAGCGTACGCGCCGCGCTCGTCGAGGCCGCCGTCAATCACGATCTTGTTCTCACCTCGGGCGGCATGTCGACCGGCGAAGAGGACCACGTCAAAGCCGCGGTCGAGGCGACCGGCAAGCTCCATTTCTGGCGGCTCGCGATCAAGCCGGGACGGCCGGTCGCGATGGGCCAGATCGGCCGCGTGCCCTTCATGGGCCTGCCCGGCAATCCGGTCGCGGTGATGGTGACGTTCCTGCTGCTCGCGCGGCCGCTGTTGCTGCTGCTCTCGGGCGCGAGCGACACCGGCCCGCGGCTTTATCGCGTGCGCGCGGGCTTCGACTACAAAAAGAAGGCGAACCGCACCGAATATGTGCGCGCGCGCCTCGCCCGCGCCGAGGACGGCAACTGGGTTGCCGAGAAATTCCCGCGCGACGGCGCCGGCATCCTCACCTCGATGGTCGAATCCGACGGTCTGGTCGAAATCGCCGAGGGCGCGAGCCGGCTCGAGATCGGCGCGCCGGTGGATTTCCTGCCTTTCTGCGAGGTGATTCCGTGAGCCGCCGTTGAGGGCCTGCGATCCGTGCCGCCAAGCGGGCGGACGGCTTGGCGGTCGGCGCGATCCTCACGTATCGTTTTCGACCAAGTCGATAAACCGGCTCCATCGGCCCCGCAATTTGAGCGAGATTATTTTCCTGAGCGTAAGCTGCCGGAGCTTGTTGAAATTTGCGCGCGTCCTCGCGAAGGTAACCGCCGTTTCCTCATCGTGACCGCCGGCGAGGATCGGCGTCGTGCGGTAATCGGCGAGATCAGCGAGCTCCCTCTGGCTCAGCAGATATTTATTATCGCGAACGTAGAGGTTCCATCCGGCGTTTCCGGCCAAAAAAGCGCCGACCGCTTTGGCGACTTCCGTTCCACGAAAATCATCGCCAAGAATGATGCCGGTCTTGTCGACAACCGAGGCGTAATTTCGAAGATCCGATAAGCACGCATCGAAGCTATGACCCGCATCGATGTAAATAAGGTCCGGCCTGAG
Source organism: Allostellaceae bacterium (assembly GCA_046706015.1). Taxonomy (GTDB): domain Bacteria; phylum Pseudomonadota; class Alphaproteobacteria; order ATCC43930; family CGMCC-115725; genus CAIKMD01. The sequence continues at coordinate 3,970 of JBJKPV010000283.1, forward strand.
CCCGTGTTCTGCGATGACCTCCGATCCCGATTTGGTGTCGAGAGGCAACGGCACAATCATGTCGAAGCAATCGGCCTCGATCACGTTCCTGAGGAATCCGTAATAGAGCTGCGGATAACCGAACTTAAAATCGAGCGTGGCGCTCCAGTCAGGATTGGAATAGTGCTCGCTGGCGCCGAGCCACGTGTCGACACAAATAATCTTCGCGTCCAAACCTCGTTTTTTGCAGAGCTTGGCCATATGGATGGCCGAAGCCCCGAGCCATGTCCCGACTTCGACAATCAGTTTGGGCTTCGTCGTTTCGATGCAATACTCGAACCAAGGGTTGGTCGAATCCCACCCATAAAGTTCTTCCCGCTTCGGCGGAAACTGCGAGGTTCCGGCGATCGCGCCCCGATAGCTCGCGATGTTGGCGAAATTTATGTTATCGGCCGCACTTGCCATTTTCATTTCGGGCTCTTGCACTCGGTTGCAATTTCGGATTTCTGAAAGCTGAACATGCACGCCCGGGAAAGTCTTGGCAACGTCGATCGAACGGAGCGCTTGACGAGAATGGCGCCATGAGCGGCATCGCGCGATGAGGCTATTGACGGCGACAGGAATCGTCTAAGATTAAGCGCATGAAACTGCTCTATTTCGCCTGGCTGCGGCAGAAGATCGGCACGGCCGAGGAGATCGTCGAGCCGCCGCGCGAGGTCGCAACCGTCGGCGCCCTGATCGAGTGGTTGAAGGCCCGCGGTCCCAATTACGCCGAGGCGCTGAAGAACCCGAAGCTGGTGCGCGTCGCGGTCAATCGCGAATAGGTCCCGCTCGACCATGCGCTGAAGGCGGGCGACGAGATCGGACTCTTTCCGCCCGTGACCGGAGGCTGAGCGCGATGATCCGCGTCCAGCGCGAGGATTTCGACATCGGCAAGGAGCTCGACGCGCTCACGCGGGGCAAGACCTCGATCGGCGGCGTGACCTCGTTCGTCGGGCTGGTGCGCGACATGGCCGATGGCGAGACCATCGCGGCGATGACGCTCGAGCATTATCCCGGCATGACCGAAAAGCAGCTCACCGCGATCGAGGCGGAAGCGCATCGGCGCTGGAAGCTCGACGCGGTGCTGATCATTCACCGCTATGGCGCACTGAAGCCGGGCGACCGCATCGTCCTGGTCGCCGCCGCCTCGCCGCATCGCGACGCCGCCTTCGATGCATGCCGCTTCCTGATCGACTGGCTGAAGACCAAGGCGCCGTTCTGGAAACTCGAGGAAACCGCGCGTGACACGCGCTGGGTCGCGGCCAAGAGCAGCGACGACGACGCGGCCAAGCGCTGGCACAAGGAATAGACGGGCGCAGCCGGGCGGGCACCGCGGCACAGAAAGATTTTCGCGATCGCTGTCGAATTCCCGCCGGGTCGAACGTCATGGCAGCGGCGGGCAATCACGCCCGACCGACAATGCCGAAGGAGCCTTCCCGATGAAATACATGCTGCTGATCTATGGCAACGAGGCGGCGATGCAGGCGGCGCGACAGGCCGAGCGGGCCGAGAAGAATCAAATGATGGCCGCCTACGGCGCCTATACCGAGGCGCTGAAGAAGGCCGGGGTGCTGCTCGGCGGCGACGCGCTCGACAGCTCCGCCACCGCGACCACGGTGCGGGTCGCCAACGGCAAGAGCCAAGTGCTCAACGGCCCTTATGCCGAGACCAGGGAGCAACTCGCCGGCTATTACCTCATCGACGTGCCCGATCTCGACGGCGCGTTGTCCTGGGCCGCGCGCTGCCCGAGCGCGAGCCAGGGCGTGGTGGAAGTTCGGCCTTTGCGCGTCTTTCAGATGTAGCCGCCGACGGCGCGTGAGGATGAGCGAGGGCGACGGCGATGCCGGCATGACCGCGGAAGCGGTCGCGCGCCGCAG